>JASBVW010000258.1 GCA_029961005.1 Bacillota bacterium | reverse complement strand
CTTGGTCCTCCTGCTCATCCTGGCGGTTGCGACTGCCATCGGTACTTTAATTCCGCAAAACGCCCCTTGGGAGACCTATGTCAGTCGATATGGGGAACCGCTCGCCAGGGTCTTTTCTGTGCTCGGATTGGTTAATCTTTATCATTCCTGGTGGTTCATTGGGCTTTTGGTCATTCTATCGGCCAATTCGCTGATCTGCAGCTTCAACCGGCTGCCCGGACTAATTAGGGAGACCCAGCTGCCCAAGGGGGCGGTCAAAGAAGGGGCTATCCTCAACCTGAAGAGCCATCGGACCGTGGATCTCCCCTGGCCGGAGGAAGAGGCGGTCCGGCGAATTATAGGAGTACTGAAGAAGCGGTTCTACCGGGTGGCCACCTTTGCCGGGGAGAGGGGACCCCAGGTGTACGGCGACCGGGGGCGCTTCGGGGACTTCGGCTCGCTGGTGACGCACCTCAGCATCGTGGTCATCCTGCTGGGCGGTCTGTACGGGGCGCTGGCCGGGTTCACCGACTACGTGGCGGTGCCGGAGGGGGAGACCTTCGCTGTTCCTCAGGGTGGCTTTTCTGTGCGCGTGGACGACTTTACCGTGGAGTACTATCAAGGAAGTGAGTTTCGCCCCAAGCAGTTCAAGAGTGCACTGACAATACTGGAGCGGGGGGAGCCGGTTTTGAGCCGGACGATCTACGTCAACGGCCCCCTGACCTATAAAGGGATCAAGTTCTACCAGTCCAGCTACGGCTGGGCGGTAGACCTCAAGGCGCAGCCCGCTCGGGGCGGGGAGGCTGCCACGGCAACGGTCTTTGCCAACGGCTACTACCAGGTACCGGGCTCGCCCTGGACGGTGCGGGTCTTTTCCTTCATCCCGGATTACGATCCCAGTGCCGGCAACGTGGGACACCCGTTCTCCCGCTCTCCTTACCCCAATAATCCGCGGGTGAGCTACGTCATTTACCACCTCAACAGCCCGGTGCGCTTTGACCTGGCGGCTATCGGCGAGCCCATCGAGGTGGGGGACTACACCTTCACCTTCACCGGTTATCGAGAGTACACGGGCCTCCAGGTGCGAAAGGATCCGGGGGTGCCGGTGGTCTATCTGGGCTTTCTGCTCATGATAGTGGGGTTGTTTATCTCCTTCTACCTCTTCCCGCGCAAGCTCTGGGTGCAGGTGACCGCGCAGGGAGGAGGGTCCCGGGCGATTATGGGCGGGACCGTCCGCCGCAATCCGCTGGGCTTTGAGGCGGAACTGGACAGCCTGGTGGCGGATTTGAAGCGCTCCAGCTAGCAAGCAACCAGTGGAGGTGAAAGGGCAATGTTTACTTCCGAAATGAGCTGGTTTGGCCTCGCCTTTGCGGGGTATCTGGTGGCGATGGTGGCTTACTTTATCTATCTGGCCTTTAAGCACGAGACGGCCGGCCTGGCCGGGACCATTGCCACAGCCCTGGGGTTCGTCGCCCATACCGTTGCCTTGGCGGTGAGGACGGTGCACGCCGGGCACCTTCCTTATACCAACATGTACGAGTTCAGCTCCAGCTTCGTCTGGGGGATTGCGCTGATTTATCTGGCGGCGGAGCGGTTCTTCAAGACCCGCCTGATCGGCCCCTTTGTCCTGCCGGTGATCGTGGTGTTGATCGGGATCGCCTCGGTGCTGCCCAAAGACGTAGAACCGCTGGTGCCGGCCTTGCAGAGCTACTGGCTACAGATCCACGTTTCCACGGCAGTGGTGGCTTACGGGGCCTTTGCTGTGGCCTTCGGTCTCAGCATCATGTACCTCTTGGCCCTGCGGGGGAAAGAGAAAAAGGGCGGGGGCCTTTTGGCCAAATACTTCCCCGATCCGAGCGTCCTGGACAACTACAGTTACCGGTCCATTGCCTTGGGCTTCCCCTTCATGACTTTGGTCATCATCACGGGAGCCATCTGGGGGGAGAAGGCCTGGGGCAGGTACTGGGGCTGGGACCCCAAGGAGACCTGGTCGCTCATCACTTGGTTCATTTACGCCGTTTACCTCCATGCCCGCATTACCTACGGGTGGCAGGGTAAGCGGACGGCCTGGATGAGCATCATCGGTTTCTGCGCGGTCATCTTTACCTTCTTTGGGGTGAACTACCTGCTGAGTGGCCTGCACAGCTATAACTGACCGAGCGAGGCGGTAGTGATGCACCTGGTGACGGTCGGCCTCAACCACAAGACGGCGCCGGTCGAGGTGAGGGAGTGCCTGACCTTCAGCGGCGATCACCTGGCCGAAGGGATGCTCAACCTGGTCCGGCGGCCGCACGTGCGGGAAGGGGTCATCCTTTCCACTTGCAACCGGACTGAGGTCTATGGGGCCGTGGACGCCCTGCACGCCGGGGTGCGGGAGATCACCGGCTTTTTGCGCTCCTGCCTCAAGCAGCCGGATCTACCGCTGGAGGAGTACCTCTACACCCTTTCGGACCTGGAGGTGGTCCAGCACCTGTTCAGCGTGGCAGCGGGGTTAGACTCCATGATCCTGGGCGAAGCGCAGATCCTGGGCCAGGTGAAGAACGCCTTTCACCTGGCCCTCGAGCGCGGAGCGGTGGCCCTGCACTTGGGCAAGCTCTTCCGACACGCCGTGGAAGTCGGCAAACGGGTGCGGACGGAGACGGAGATCGGGGAGAGCGCCGTTTCCGTGAGCTACGCGGCGGTGGAGCTGGCGCGCAAGATCTTCGGCGAATAGGAAGGCAAAGGGGCGCTGGTCATCGGGGCGGGGGAGATGAGTGAGCTGACAGCCAAGAACCTGGTGGCCCACGGCGTCTCGAGGCTAG
>JASBVW010000257.1 GCA_029961005.1 Bacillota bacterium | reverse complement strand
TTTGTGGAGGGGTACATCTTCCCCACCCTCAAGGCGGGAGCCGTCTACGAGGGCAAGTACCTCTTGGGGACATCCATGGCCCGGCCCATCATCGCCAAGCGGCAGGTGGAGATCGCCCTGGCGGAGGGAGCGGATGCGGTGGCGCACGGGGCCACCGGCAAGGGGAACGACCAGGTGCGCTTCGAGCTGACCTACAAGGCCCTGGCCCCGCACCTGAAGATCATCGCTCCCTGGCGGGAATGGGAGCTGCGCTCCCGGGAGGAGGAGATCGCCTATGCCCGGGCCCGCGGGGTGCCGCTGGAGATCGACGAGGCCAAGCCTTACAGCCGGGACCGCAACCTGTGGCACCTCAGCCACGAGGGGAGCGACCTGGAGGATCCCTGGAACGAGCCGCGCCCGGAGATGTTCCAGCTCACGGCCGACCCCCAGGAGGCCCCGGATGAGCCTGCCTACGTCACCATCGACTTTGAGCGGGGAGTCCCGGTGGCGGTGGACGGCCGGCGCCTGGACCCCGTGGAGCTGGTGGCTACCCTCAACCAGGTGGCCGGGCGCCACGGCATCGGGCGCGTTGACCTGGTGGAAAACCGCCTGGTGGGGCTGAAGTCCCGCGGCGTCTACGAGACCCCCGGCGGCACCCTGCTCTATGCGGCCCACCGCGAGCTGGAGAGCCTGACCCTGGACCGGGAGACCCTGCATTACAAGGAACAGGTGGCCCTCAAGTACGCGGAGCTGGTCTATTACGGTCTGTGGTGGACTTCGCTGCGGCGAGCCCTGGACGCCTTTGTGGACGTCACCCAGGAGAAGGTGACCGGCTCGGTGCGCCTCAAGCTCTACAAGGGCAATGTCATCGTGGCCGGCCGCCGCTCCCCCTACTCCCTCTACCGCGAGTCCCTGGCCACCTTCGGAGCGGGCGAAGGATACGACCAGGCGGACGCCACCGGTTTCATCAACCTCTTCGGGCTGCCCCTGAAGGTGCAGGCCCTGGTGGAGGAGGAGGGGGCCGGCGGATCCGGGTCCGGCCGCCAGCCCTGAGGGCGAGGAGGCAGAGCTTTGTGCGCGGGGAAGGGGTGGAGCGAGCGTGAGCGCTAAGCTGTGGGGAGGGCGCTTTGCCCGGGAGATGGCGCCGGAGTTGCTGGGTTTTCACTCCTCCCTGCCCTTCGACCGGCGCCTGTACCGGGAGGACATCGAGGGCAGCATCGCCCACGCCCGCATGCTGGGGCGGTGTGGCATTTTGACGGCCGAGGAGGCCCGCCGGCTGGAGGAGGGGCTGCGCCAGATCTTGGAGGACTGGGAAGGCGGGCGCCTGGACCTGGCCGGGCGGGAGGCGGAGGACATCCACTCCCTGGTGGAAAGCCTCCTGGTGGAGCGGGTGGGCGAGGTGGGGAAGAAGCTCCACACCGCCCGGAGCCGCAACGACCAGGTGGCTCTGGACCTGCGGCTCTACTTAAAGCGGGCACTGGCGGGGATAGCGGGGCAGCTCCGGGAGCTGGAAGAGGTGCTGCTCCGGCTGGCCGAGGAGCACCGGGAGGTGGTGCTGCCGGGGTATACCCACCTGCAGCCGGCCCAGCCCGTCCTCTTGGCCCACCACCTTCTGGCCTACTTTGAGATGTTCCTGCGGGATCTGGACCGGTTGGGCGACTGCTACCGGCGGGCGGACGTCTCCCCCCTGGGGGCGGGCGCCCTGGCCGGGGTCACCTTCCCTATAGACCGGGAGATGACCGCCCGGGAGCTGGGCTTTGCCGCCGTGGCCGCCAACAGCATGGACGCCGTGAGCGACCGGGACTTTGCCGTAGAATTCCTGGCGGCGGCAGCCCTGATCATGGCGCACCTGAGCCGCTTCTGTGAGGAGCTGGTCTTATGGTCTGCGGCGGAGTTCGGCTTTGTGGAGCTGGACGACGCCTACGCCACGGGGTCCAGCATCATGCCCCAGAAGAAGAACCCCGACGTGCCGGAGCTCATCCGCGGCAAGGCCGGCCGGGTTTACGGGCATCTGATGGCCCTGTTGACCGTTTTGAAGGGCCTGCCCCTCACCTACAACAAGGACCTGCAGGAGGACAAGGAGGCCCTCTTCGATACCGTAGATACCCTGCGGGGGTGCCTGGGCATCTTCATCCCCCTGCTGGCCACCCTGCGCTTCAACGCAGCTGCCATGCGGGCGGCCACCGCCCGGGGCTTTTTGAACGCCACCGACGTGGCGGACTACCTGGCCCGGCGGGGGATGCCCTTCCGGGAGGCCCACGCCCTGGTGGGGCGCTTGGTCCGCTCCTGCCTGGAGGCGGGGCGCACCCTGGAGGACCTGACTTTGGAGGAGTGGCGGGCCTATTCTCCGCTCTTTGCCGAGGACATCCTGGAGGCGGTGAAGCTGGAGCGGTGCCTCGCCGCTCGGGACGTCCCGGGCGGGACGGCGCCGCAGCGGGTGGCGGAGGCCCTTGCCCAGGCGCGGCGGCGGCTGGCGGAGCTGGTGGCCGCCCGGCCGGGGCTCTTTCCCGCCGGAAAGTCCTAGCCCGGCAGGAAAGGAGCGCCAGGGGGGCGAATTTTCCACCACCGGGGGTTAAGTCAGGAAAGAAGGCGGAGGGGGGAAGCTCTACAGGCATTAGAGGCGGGCGCTCCGGTCGGGGCTTGGCTGACGCCGGTGCACCGGGGGGCCGGCCCGGACTTAAGGAGGAGTGAGTAAAGGTGCGCACAGGGAAGTGGCGGGCCGGGCGGAAGTGGTTGGCCGGAGTGGCGGCCGCGGCGCTGCTCTTGGCCGGATGGGGCGGGGGAGCGGCCCGGGCCTGCGTGGGG
>JASBVW010000256.1 GCA_029961005.1 Bacillota bacterium | reverse complement strand
TTTGCCGGAGCACCTGCGACCGGTGGCCATCGTGCCCCTGGGTTACCCGGATGAAGACCCGCCGGCGCGCCCGCGCCGCCCCCTCGACCAAATCGTCCGGGTGATCGACGGCCCCGCCCAAACCTAGGGCAAAAGAAACAGCCGGCCCCACTATTTTCCGCGGGGCCGCCCTTCTCTTCAGGGTACACCACAGATAGCGTACAAAGGAGGGAGCAAGATGCCGAACGTCACCATCTACACCACACCCACCTGACCCCACTGCCTGGCAGCGAAAGCGTGGCTTGCGCAAAAAAAGGTGCCCTATACCGAGCTGGACGTCTCCCGCCACCCCGCAGCTCAAAAGGAACTCCTGGAGAAGAGCGGGTACCTCGCCGTGCCCACCTTCGAGGTCGACGGCCGGATCATCGTCGGCTTCGACCGCAGCCAGCTGGAGAAACTTCTCCTCCATTAAAATCAGGAAAGAGCCGGTGAGGCGTAGCCGGCCGCGCCGCTACTCCCGGGCGCGGCCCACCAGCTCGGGCCTGGGAGTAAGGGGGCGGGAAGTGTCCACGTGGCCGAGGATCGCCTCCTCTTTTTTTCCTTCGAGGAGCAACTGGACTTGTTGGATGTGCGAGAGCCGGGTCAGGGTATTGACGATCGAATAAATGGTCGTCAGGTCCCCCGCCGACCCTCCCCAATGCTGGCTGCGCAATTCCCGCGACCAATCCACGTACGCCACTCCGCCCTCGGTCCGCACCGCAAGAACTCTGGCCCCCCGCGGAATGGTGCGGCGCAGGCGCGGGTTGCGCGGGCCGGCGATCAACTCCTCCAGCACGGCCAGCTCCGGGGAACGCCCCCGCAGTAGAATGCGCCGCTGTTCCGGAACGAGCCAGCGGGCCTGCGCGTCAGAAAAATAAAGGGTCGCCGTGATCTCCCCCTCCTGGCGCGGGGCCGTCAGGGGCGGCTTTTGGCGGAGCTGCTCCCCCGGCTCCGGGCGACCCGACTCGGGGGACCGCCGGCCGAGGTACTGGCTGCCCCAACGCCCGTAGCCCACCGCCAGGGCCAGTACCACTACAGCCAGGAACGCCATCCAGAAGGACCTGCTCATCTCTTTGCCCCCTGCTTCCGTTACCTTCCCCGGGGTGGAGATTACCCCCTTAGCCTGGCTTATATACTGGAGCCATTTCCCACCAGGAAACAGCCTGGGGCCAGCCAACTTTCTTTACGGTCGCAATCATCTGGCAGAAAGGTTGGTCCTCATGGCGCAGCATAAGACCGGCTCTTTCCTCCTCGCCCTTTTCGCCCTCCCCGCCCTCCTCATCCTTTCCCCGGCCGCCGGGGCGCCCTGCGAGGCGGCCCCGGCCCGGGCTCTAATCTCCGGCCGCTTCTCGCTACCGCCCCGGAGGCTGCAGCTTCGCCCCTCCCCCCTCCCCTCCCCCGCCGTGCGCCTCCGGGCCAGGCAGTGGCCGGCCTTCTTCCCGGCCGCCGGCCGGCTGCCCCGGCCTCGGGAGGTGCGGGGAATTTACGTGACCGGCTGGGTGGCCGGCTCCCCGGAGCGCTTGCGTTCCCTGGTGGAGCTGGTGGAGAGGACGGAGTTGAACACCATGGTCATCGACGTCAAAGACGACCAGGGCACCCTGACCTACCGCTCCTCCGTCCCCCTGGCGAGGGAGCTCGGCCAAAGCCGGTTCAAGGTGCAGAACATCCAGGAACTCCTCTCCCTGCTCTACACCCACCGGATTTATCCCATCGCGCGCCTGGTGGTCTTTAAGGACAACGTGCTCCCCCGGCGGCATCCCGAGCTGGCGGTACAGGACGAGCAGGGAAGGGTCTGGCGGGACAAGAAGGGCCTTACCTGGGCCGATCCCTACAACCGGCGCGTCTGGGAGTACAACGTGGCCCTGGCCAAGGAGGCGGCCGCTTTGGGCTTTCGGGAGATCCAATTCGACTACGTGCGTTTCCCGGACGTACCCCGCACTACAACCCTGATCTTCCCGGCCCAGGACGGCCGCAGCAAGGTGGAGGTCATCCGGGACTTCCTCCGCTACGCCCGCCGCGAGCTGCGCCCCTACGGAGTCAAAGTGACAGCGGACGTCTTCGGACTGGTCACCACTGCCCAGGACGACCTGGGCATCGGGCAGCACCTGGAGGAACTGGCGGAGGTGGTGGACTACCTCCACCCCATGGTCTACCCCTCCCACTACGCCCGGGGGGAGTACGGCCTGGCCGACCCTGACGCCGTACCGTACACCACGGTCAAGCTGAGCCTCAGCGACGCCCTGCGCCGCCTGAGCGGGCGCCCCGGGTCAGCGCGCATCATCCCGTGGCTGCAGGACTTCAGCCTTTACCACGTCTACGGGCCGGCGGAGGTCCGGGCCCAGATCAAAGCAGCTCAAGAACTGGGATTGCACGAGTGGCTGCTCTGGAATCCGCGCAACGAATACACCGTCACGGCGTTGCAGCCCCGGAGGGCGAATCCTCCCGCGGCCCTTCGGCTGGCGGCTCAACCTCCTTCTGGTAGGGCTCCGTATGCACCACCACATCGGTGACAGCAGCATAGTGCTGACGAATGCGCTGTTCCACCTCATGCCCCACGCGGTGGGCGTCTTCTATGCTCATGGAGGGATCCACCAAGACGTGCAGATCCACTTTGAGGTCGTCGTCCCGCCCCCGGCTCCGCACCCGGTGGCAGGCCTCGACCCCTGGCACCTCCAGGGCAATCCGCTGGATTTCGCTCCCGTCCACGCGCGACTCGTCCACTAGGACGCGGAAGGACTTCTTCCAGACCTCGTACCCGCTGAAGGCGATCAAGCCGGCAAT
>JASBVW010000255.1 GCA_029961005.1 Bacillota bacterium | reverse complement strand
CCCGTCAGTTTAATCGGCGAAGTTGAGGCGGAGATAAATTTAAAGAAATCTTCCTGGGGGCAGGATTTTTGTATCCAATATTGTAATGGTAGAATAGTACAATTCCCCACCCCCCGACCTGGAGAGGGGGCGGAGCCAGTGCAATTGACCAGGCGCAACTTCCTGAAGTACCTGGGCATCACAGCGGCGGCAGCCTCTGTGGAAGCCAAAATCGTCTACGACTTTTTGCAGGAGAAGAGAACGGAGGCGGCACCGCCTGTCACCGAGATTCGCTACGGCGTCTGCGGCATCTGCGGGATGCAGTGCGCGCTGAAGGGCAAGGTGGTGGACGGCCGCCTGGTGAAGCTGGAGGGGAACCCGCTGGACTTGCAGAGCGGGGGAGCCCTCTGCGCCAAGGGGAACGCCGGCATCAACCTGCTCTACGACCCGGACCGGCTCAAATATCCGCTTTTGCGGACCAACCCCCAGCGGGGGATCGGCGTCGACCCGCGCTGGAAGAAGATCTCGTGGGAAGAAGCCCTGGACCTGGCGGCGGCCAAGATCCGGGAAGCCAGGGAGCGCTTCGGCGGCCAGTCCATCATCTGGATCGGCAAGCACGCCGGCAGGGATCTCTTGGCCGCCCTCGGCAGCCCCAACGACCTCTGCCACCAGACCACCTGCGATACGGTGCGCGACCTGGCCTGTGAGGTCACCTTCGGCAGCGCTTTTTACATCCCCGACTTCGCGGAGAGCCACTACATCATCACCTTTGGCTGGGATCAGTTCGGCAAGGGCAAAAATGCCTGGGCCCGGGGCCTGGCGGAGGCCCTAGGGCGGGGCCGGGCCAAACTGGTGGTCTTTGACCCGCGCCTTTCGCCCACCGCCAGCAAGGCCCACGAGTGGATTCCCATCCGCCCCGGCACGGATCACGCCGTGGCCCTGGCCATGATCCACGTCCTCATCTCCGAAAAGCTGTACGATCAGGAGTTTGTCCGGGCCTATACCGTGGGCTTCGAGCAGCTGGCGGAGGCCGTCCGGCCCTATACCCCCGCCTGGGCAGCGGAGCTGTCGGACGTCCCTTCCGAGACCATCGTGCGCCTCGCCCGGGAGTTCGCCAGGGCGGAGCGGGCGGTCATTCCCCTGCACAAGCGGGAGGCGCTGCAGGTTCACCCCAACGGCTTTGCCCTGGCCCGCGCCGTCCTGATTCTCCTGGCGCTGACCGGCAACGTGGAAAAACGCGGAGGGGCCATCCTTCCCCGCGCGGCCGGGCTGGGCTCGCCCAAGCCGCCCGCTCCGCCTCCGCCGCTGCCGACGGTGGCGCGGGTGGACGAGGCGGAGCAGTTTCCTCTCCTCTGCCCCCGACCCCTGAGCGGCCACGGGGTCTACCAGACCATCCCGCACAACATCCTGGCCGAGCGCCCCTATCCGGTTAAGGTGGCCATCGTGCACTTCCAGGGGCTCCTTTCCTTCCCCAACCCGGACCTGTGGGTCAAAGCCCTGCGCAAGTTGGACTTCATCATCAACATCAACATCTACCCGGACGAGATGGCGGCCCTCTCTGACCTGGTCCTCCCGGAGCCCACCTACCTGGAGAAGGCCGGCGTCTCGGAGCGGAGCTTGATGGCCCTCTATCCCCAGGTGGCGGTTTCCGAGCCGATGGTCAAACCGCTCTACGAAACGAAGGGAGTGGCGGCCATCAAGGCGGAGCTGGCCCGGCGATTGGGGTTGTCCGCGTACCTCGCGCCTGCCGGGAAGGAGGCCATCCAAAGGCAACTGGAGCCGCTGGGAGTGACGTACGAGGAGATCCTGGCCCGGGGCGGGGTCTACACCCCTGATCCCCACTTCAGGCCTAAGGACCTGACGCAGCTCGCCACCCCCTCCGGGAAGATCGAGCTTTACTCCCGGAAACTGCAGGAGTACGGCTACGACCCGCTGCCGACGCACAAGGACGCCTGGCTTTTGCCGCGGCCCAGCGGCGACGCTTTTTACCTCACCACCACCCGTTCCCCGGTCCATCGCCACGCCGGCACCCAAAACCTGCGCTGGCTGTACGAAGTGGCGCCGGAGAACTACGTGCTCATCAACGCCGCGGCGGCCAAGCGATTGGGGATTGCTGAAGGGGAAGAAGTGGTGGTGGAGTCGCCCTCCGGCCGCCTGACCCTGAAGGCCAAGCTCACGGAGGGGATTCGCCCCGATACCATCTGCATCCCCCATGGCTATGGCCATTGGGCTCCGGGGCTGCACCTGGCAGCGGGCAAAGGCGCCAACGAGGGGGAACTGATGGCCAGCCTGGACGCGGACCAGACCAGGGCCTTTGATCCGGTGGCCGGCAGCAATCAGGACTGCCATCTCTTGGTCAGGGTGCGCCGGGCCTGACCGATGGGCCGCAGGGAGGCGCAGGGGAAGGGTCGGGCGGGCATTGGTGGAGCTTGGAGGAATAAAGAGGAGATGGGTGAAATGGGAAAAGACGAGCGGGCAGAGCTGGGGTGGCGGATGGTCCTCTACCGCCTGCTGTCGCGCGGTTTCAGCTACCCCACGCCGCACCTGGCGGAGGAACTGGTGCGGGGCTCGTATCAAGCGGGCCTGCGGGAGGGCCTCACCGAGCTGAGGCTCCTCACTGCGCCTTGCTATCCCTTGTCCGCCGAAGGCCGGCTGGACTCGCTTCCGCTCTCCGAGCGGGAGGCGAAAAGGCTTCCGGGCGGGATTAACCTGCTGGAACGCTCCTGCCGGGAGGCTGACCCGGCCGTTTTGGCCGAAGAGTTGGAGGTGGAGTACACCCGCCTCTTCATCAACGGCTACCCCCGAATAGTGGCCACGCCTTACGCCTCGGTTTAC
>JASBVW010000254.1 GCA_029961005.1 Bacillota bacterium | reverse complement strand
CTTTTTAGCGGCGGGAAACCACGACGCCCCCCACGTGTTGGCACGGTTGCAGCGCTACCCCAACGTGCGGGTCTTAAACGGCAAGCCGCAGTACTTCCGGGGTCTGACTATTCTCGGTTTTCCCGATCCCGCCTCGGCCACTAACGATCCGGCCGTCCCTGCGCCTGCCGTCTACCGGCAACTGGCTCGGGAGGTCCAAGCCACCCTGGAAGCGAGTCCGAGGCCAGTCGACATCCTGGCGCTCCATAACGCGGCCGCCGCCCCTCCCTCGCTGAAGGGGGTGCCGCTCTTGCTGCACGGGCATGATCACCGCCTCTCCGTCACCAAGAGGGGAGAGACCGTCTGGATCGACGCCGGAACCACCGGAGCGGCGGGTGTGCGCGGGCTGGACCAGAAGGTGCCTTACTCCCTGGTGCTGCTCTACTTTGAGCGCCGCGCGGAGCCAGATGCGACGGGCAGGCTGTACCGATTGGTGGCTGCGGATACCATCCAGGTGGACAACTTGATGGCCGGCTTCCGCCTGGAGAGGATCCTCTTCTCCTCTGAGGTTTCCCAGCCCGGGGCGGCCGCCCTCCAGTTGGAGGAATGAGCACTCCCCTGGCGAATCACTCCAACTGTGAAACCAATCCGGACCTTTATCGCCATTGATGTGCCAGCCGCCCAACAAAAGGAAATCCTGCGCCTGCAGACGGCTTTGCGCTCCTTTCTTCCTCACGTACGCTGGGTTTCTCCCCCGTTACTTCACATCACCCTGCATTTTTTGGGAGAGGTGCCGGCACCGGAATTGGATAAGGTAGCCAAGGCAGTGGCAGCAGGAGTGAAGCGCTGTGCTCCCTTTGCCGTACTCTTGCAGGGAGTCGGGGGATTTCCGCCCCGCCCCTCCCCCCGGGTCATCTGGTTAGGGGTCGCCGCGGGGGCGGCTGAACTCCGCCGCCTCTACGCAGTCCTGGCGGATGAGTTAGCCCTCTCTGGCTTCAGCCCGGGCCAGGAGGAATACCACCCCCACGTAACCCTGGGGCGGGTGCCGGTGCGGCTACCTGCCGCGGTGTGGCAGGAAGTGGCCCAGCGCTTTGCCGGAGTGGAGGTGGGGCCCTTTCCGGCTTCGGAGGTGCGGGTGGTCAGGAGCGACCTGACCCCGCACGGGCCCCAGTATACCACCCTGGCTTCCTTCCCTCTCGAAGGGTGAGCAAAGTTTTTCGGAAAGGCGGTCGAGACGATGGCAGAGAAGGACAAGGAAAAAGAAAAGGCCTTGGAGATGGCCATCTTGCAGATCGAGAAGCAGTTTGGCAAGGGCTCCATCATGAAGATGGGCGAGGAAGCGGCCAAGCTGAACGTGGAAGTAATTCCCACCGGGGCCATTACGCTGGACTGGGCCCTAGGGGTGGGAGGAGTGCCGCTGGGGCGGGTGGTGGAGATCTTCGGGCCAGAGTCGTCCGGGAAGACCACCGTGGCCTTGCACATCATCGCTGAGGCACAGCGCCGGGGCGGTGCGGCGGCTTTCATCGACGCCGAGCATGCCTTTCCCACGGAGTACGCCCGCAACCTGGGGGTCGATCTGGACGAGCTCCTCATCTCGCAGCCCGATACCGGCGAACAGGCCCTGGAGATAGCCGAGGCCCTGGTGCGCAGCGGCGCCATCGACGTGGTGGTAGTGGACTCCGTGGCCGCTCTGGTCCCCAAAGCGGAGTTGGAGGGGGAGATGGGCGACGCCCACGTGGGGCTCCAGGCCCGCCTCATGTCCCAGGCGCTGCGCAAGCTGACGGGCGCCATCGCCAAATCGCGGACCTGCGCCATCTTCATCAACCAGCTGCGGGAGAAGGTGGGGGTGCTCTTTGGCAACCCGGAAACCACCCCCGGGGGGCGGGCCCTCAAGTTTTACGCCTCGGTCCGGCTGGACGTCCGCCGAGTCGAGGCGCTCAAGTCCGGGCAGGAGACGGTGGGTAACCGCACCCGGGTCAAGGTGGTCAAGAACAAACTGGCTCCCCCGTTCAAAGAAGCCGAGTTTGACATACTGTACGGCTCGGGCATCTCGAAGGAGGGGGCCATTCTGGATCTGGCCGTAGAGCAGAAGCTGGTCGAGAAGAGCGGAACCTGGTTCGCCTACGGCGACCTGCGGCTGGGGCAGGGGAGAGAGGCCGCCAGGGAGTACCTGCGCGCCAATCCGGAGCTGGCCCTGCAGTTGGAGGCCGAGCTGCGCAAGCGCTTGGGCCTGCCCCCGCTGGAAGTAGCCCCGGCGGAGGCGGCGGCCGCGGCAGAGGAAGCAGCCGCACCAGCTAAGGCCGGCCAGTCGGGTGCGCGCCGCCAGAAACAGTGAGCCTCGGAAGCAGTGGTGCGGGAAGGTAGTGCCATGGAGTGGGAAGAAGCCTACCGCTACGCGGTACGCCTTTTGGCCATCCGGGCGCGCAGCAGTGAGGAGCTGCAGGAGAGGCTGCAGCGCAAGGGGTGCGGCGCGGAGATGGCCGCGGAAGTGGTGGAGCGCCTGCGCGCCCAAGGGTACGTGGATGATGTGGCCTTTGCCCGCCAATGGGTGGAAGAGCGGTGCTCCGCCCGCCCCAGCGGGGTGAAGAGGCTCTGGAGCGAGTTGTCCCGCCTGGGGGTGCCCCGGGAGGTGATCGCCTCCGCCGTGGAAGAGGTGCTGGCCGACCCGGAAGGCGAGTTGGCTTTGGCCCGCCGGGCCGTGGAACAGCGCTGGCGCCGCTATCAAGGGCTCGCCCCGGAAGAGCGTTCCCGCCGGGTGGCGGGCTTTCTCTTGCGGCGAGGGTTCACCTGGGAGACGGTGGAGGCCCTGCTCAAGGAGCTCAACCCGGACGAACCCGAATCTCCCGTGTCAACTCACGAAAAAATCTTACCGAAGGGGAATAGATCACTCACATAAAA
>JASBVW010000253.1 GCA_029961005.1 Bacillota bacterium | reverse complement strand
GCTGGACGGCCTGGCGGCGGGTACGGTGGCTTTGGCCGGGGTAGCTTACACCGCTTTGGCTCTGGCGCGGGGGCAGGAAGGGGTGGCGATCTTTGCCGCCAGCATGGTGGGGGCCTGTCTGGGCTTCATCTGGTTCAACGCGCCGCCGGCTCAGGTCTTCATGGGCGACACGGGGTCGCTGGCTTTAGGAGGGGCACTGGGGGCCTTGGCCCTTTTGACCAAGACGGAGCTTCTTTTGCCCATTATCGGTGGTATCTTCGTAGCCGAAGCCCTTTCGGTCATCGTCCAGGTGATCTCCTTCCGCTTGACGGGGCGCCGCGTCCTGCTGATGTCACCGCTCCATCACCATTTTGAGCTGGCCGGGCTGCCGGAGACCAAGGTGGTGGCGCGCTTTTGGCTGATCGGGCTGCTGCTGGCCCTGGCCGGCCTGGCTTTGGCCAGATGAACGGGCTGGAAAGGGGGTAAGAGCCGTGCGGGAGAGGCAGCCGGCTGATTTGCTCCTCTTCGCCGCGGTGGTGGTTCTCCTGGCCCTGGGAGTGGCGATGGTCTTCAGCGCCAGCTCCGTCAAGGCCTTGGTGGAATACGGAGACAGCCTGCATTTCCTCAAGCGGCAGCTGCTCTGGGCTGCTCTGGGCTTGGGGATCATGTTCTTCACCGTAGAGGTGGATTACCGCGCGTATCGGAGGCTCGCTTGGCCAGCCCTGCTCCTTTCCCTGGTTCTCTTGCTGCTGGTGGCCCTCACGGGCCCCCGCATCCGGGGCACCAAAGGGTGGCTGGAGCTGGGTTTCTTCAACCTCCAGCCAGTAGAGGTGGCTAAATTGGCCCTCACCACCTTCCTCGCCTCCTACTTAGACCGGAGGCAGAAGGCGATCCGCTCCTTCTGGCCGGGGGTGGCCGTGCCGCTGATGTGGGTTGGCTTGGTGGTGGCCCTGGTCATGCTTCAGCCGGACTTCGGTTCGGCCATGGTCATCGTGGGTGTGGCGTTTCTCCAGCTCTTTGCGGTGGGAGCGCGGCTCCAGCACCTTGTGCTGGTGGGTTTAGCCGGGCTGCCGGCCGTGGCGGCCCTGGCAGTCCTGGAGCCCTATCGCCTGCGCCGCCTGGCGGCCTTCCTCAATCCCTGGGCGGATCCGCGGGGCTCCGGCTACCAGACTATTCAGTCCCTTCTGGCTCTAGGTTCGGGAGGATTGTCCGGCCTGGGGCTGGGGCAGTCGCGCCAAAAGTTCGCCTACCTGCCGGAGAACCATACCGACTTCATCTTCGCCATTTTAGGGGAGGAGCTGGGGCTTTTAGGCACCACCTTGGTGCTCCTGCTCTTCTTTATCTTCCTCTGGCGCGGCTTGCGCATTGCCCTTTTGGCGCCGGACTTCTTCGGCAGCGCCCTGGCGGTGGGGATTACGGTCATGATTGCCTTTCAAGCCCTGATGAACATAGCCATCATCAGCGGCGCCCTGCCCATCACCGGCATTACGCTGCCGTTCATCAGTTACGGAGGGTCTTCTCTGGCCATTTCCCTGGCGGGGATCGGCATCCTGCTGAACATCTCCAAGCAGGCCACGTAGGGAAGCGTGGGACGAGCAGAGAGCCAAAGAGCAGGCCTTTCTAGAGCGGCCCCGGCGGCTGAGCGCCCTCAGGCGAGAGGAGGTGCGATATGCGCGTGCTTCTGGCGGGAGGCGGGACGGGCGGACACATCTACCCCGCTCTGGCCATCGCCCGCGCTCTGCAAGAGCGGGTGGAAAGGGCGGAGTTTCTCTTCGTCGGCACGCCCCGGGGGCTGGAGCGGGAGCTGATCCCGCGGGAAGGTTTCCGCCTGCGCCTCATCCAGGCGCGCCCCCTCCCGCGCCGGCTGAGCCTCGCTCTGTTGGGGGCGGGGGTGGCGGCGGCCGGTGCCCTGGTGGAGGCGGTGGGCCTGGTCCGGGAGTTTAAGCCCGACGTGGTGGTGGGGACGGGAGGGTACGCGGCGGGGCCGGTGGTGCTGGCCGCCTTGCTCCTGCGCCGCCCGGCGGTGCTGCAGGAGCAAAATGCCCTCCCGGGCTTGACCACTCGCCTCTTGGCGGCCTGGGTGGACCGCGTCTTCCTCGGCTATGGGGAGGCGCAGGCCAGGCTGCCCCGGAGGGCCCGGACCCGGGTGACGGGCAATCCCATCCGCCCCCACCTTCTGCGCGTCCGGCGGGAAGAAGGGCTGGCCGCCCTGGGGTTGGAGGGCAACCGGTTTACCGTGATCGTCTTCGGCGCCAGCCAGGGCGCGCACCGCATCAACCAGGCGGTGCTGGCGGCGGCGGAGGAGCTGGGGCATACCCCGGGCCTTCAGGTCCTGGCCTTGACGGGGCACAAAGAGTATGCGCAGATGGCAGAGGAGCTCCGGCGCCGCGGGGGGGCAGAGCAGGGGGAAGACTGGGTCCGCTGGGGCCACTTACACCTGCGCCCTTACCTGTACGAGATGGGCCAGGGCTTAGCGGCGGCGGACCTGGTAGTGGGCCGAGCCGGAGCGCTCTCTCTGGCTGAGATCACGGCCTTCGGCCTGCCGGCCATCCTCATCCCCCTGCCTACGGCGGCGGAGGGCCACCAAGACCATAACGCGCGGGTTTTAGAGCAGGAGGGGGCGGCTGTGCGCATCCCGGATGGGGAGCTGACCGGCCGCCGCCTGTGGGAAGCTGTGCTCAGCCTGATGCGCGATGAGCCGCGCCGCCGGCGGATGGCCGCCGCCAGCCGCCGGTTGGGCCGCCCCCGGGCGGGGGAGGAGATCGCGGAGGAGATCGTGCGTCTGGTGGCGGAGAGGAGGAGAAGGGGTGGCGGAGCCGAGGGCGGATCAAAGAGAAGCTGAGCGAGGCCCGGGCGAAGAGGACCTGTTTCTGCAGCGCCTGCAGAGCCTCGGCTGGCGA
>JASBVW010000252.1 GCA_029961005.1 Bacillota bacterium | reverse complement strand
GGTTGCCCCCCAAGGTGGAAGCCCCCGGCCGGGTGTAGCAATCGGCGATCTCGGAGCGGGCGATGAAGGCGCCCACCGGCACCCCGTTGCCCAGGGCCTTGGCCATAGTCATAATATCCGGCTCTACACCCCAGTGCTCGATGGCGAAGAGCCGGCCGGTGCGCCCAAAGCCGGTCTGCACCTCGTCGACGATGAGCAAGATTCCGTAGCGGTCCAGAATCTCTTTTACGCGCTGGAAGTAACCGGGGGGTGGGGTGATGATCCCGCCGTTGCCCTGGATCGGCTCGGCAATCAGCGCTGCCACCTGGCCGGAGGTAGAGGTGCGAATGACCCGCTCCACGTCTTCGGCGCAGGCCAGGTCACATCCGGGGTAGCGCTGCCCGAGGGGACAACGGTAGCAGTAGGCATTGACCGCGAAGCTGATCCCGCCCACCGGTGCCAGCTCCGCCCTCCAAAAAGAGAGGCCCGTCAGGCTGGTGGTGAGCAGGGTGCGCCCATGGAGAGAGTTTCGCAGGGCAATGAACTCGTGCCGCCCCGTAGCCAGGCGGGCCAGCAGTATGGCCCCTTCGTTGGCCTCCGTACCGCTGCTGCAAAAGAAGCTCTTCTGCAGGCGGCCCGGGGTAAGCCGGGCCAGGCGCTCCGCCAGCTCCACGATGGGCTGAGTGAGGTAGAGCTGGGTGGTGTGCTGCAGGGTCTGCACCTGGTCCACTATCGCCGCCACAATCTCCGGGTTGCAGTGGCCGCAGTTCACCACCGACACGCCGCTGTAAAAGTCCAAGTAGCGCCTGCCGGTATGGTCGTAGAGGTACTGCATCTCACCCCGCACGATCTGGGGAGGGCGCCGGTAGAAATGGTAGATACAGGGGATGAGGTACTCCTTCTTCTTGCGCAGGATCTCCTCCGGCCCTAGGTAAGCCCTTTCCTCTGCCATCTCAACACCCCCCGCAGCTCTGGCAGCCGGCGGCGGAGTCCGCGGCCGGCTCCTCCTTGATCACCCCGCGCACGTAGGCCCCCAGCCCGTAACGGCGCGCCCCCAGGGCGCGCAGGGCTTCCCAGTCGCTAATCGAGAACCGGTAGCGTTTGGGGTCCGCCCAGTACCGGTCAATGTTTTGGCGGTAGAGGCTGGTGATAGGCTCCACCCACTGGTCGGGGTAGTACTGAAGTTCCAGCCGCAGGCTGGCCAAACCCAGGCGCAGGAAAGAACTCAGGTAAGGCAGCGCGCACAAGTCGTTGGCCAACAGGATGTGGTTGCGGCAATACTGGTCGATCTCGATCCTCCGGAGCTGGCGATGGGTGTCCATGAGGGCGTACCTGTGCAGGCGGCAGGGCCGGGTGCACAGGTCCTGTTTGGTCTGGCGGGAAAGCAGGGCCGCCGGCAGGCAGTGCTCCAAGACCATGGCCGTCTGCGTTCCGTGCACGATGGCCTCCAACGGCAAGGGGGGATCGGCCGCCCAAGCCGCCAGTTGGGCAAAGGAGGCCTCGGGCTGGGCGGTGGCTTGAGCCGCTCCTTCCTCCGCCAGCACCTCCAGCGCCAGGCGATTGAAGGCGTTGAGCGAGTACTCGGCGTAGACGGGCAGGGGGGTCAGTTCCCTGGCCAGGCGAAGCGTTCCCAAGTTGCCGGCCCCTACCCCGTCCAGGCCCCACCGGGCCGCCTGGCGGTAAAGGTACTCCACTTCTGCCAGTTCGCGCCGCTCCATGGTGATGCGCGGGGTCAGGGCCACCACCCGCGCCCCCGTCCCCCGGGCTAACTCCACGGCTAAACGGATCTCCCGCTCACCCCACACCTGACCGCGCCCCACTGAGACCTCTCCACCCACGTAGATCAGATCCGCCCCTCCCCGCAGGGCTCCCCGCAGGGCCTCCAGCGAGCCTACCCGCACGGAAAGCCGAGGCCGGTTGGTCGGGGCCGGCTGGCCCTCCGGCACCACCAGGGGGTTCTGCCGCAGGTCTTCCTCCTCCAGGGTCTTTTCCCGGCAGCCGGTGCTGAAGAAGCGCGGCTCCCTCACCCCGGTGTATCCTACCCCCTCCGCCCCCGGGTGTTTGAAGGCGTAGCAGGGCGAGAAGTCGCGGGCGCGCTGATTATAGAGGAGCTCCTCATCCTCCAGCCGGGGGCGATAGCCCAGGGGGTCGGCCAGGTAGTCGTCAATGGCGCGGCGGTATGCTCCCACTATATTGGCCAGAAACTGGGCCGTCCGCATCCGCCCTTCGATCTTGAAAGAGACGATCCCCGACTCAATCAGCTCAGGGATGTAGGGCAGCATGAACATGTCCTTGATGGCCAGCAGGTAAGGACCGTCCACCGCGGTCCGCACCGGCCGCCCCGACTGCTCATCCACCAACTGGTAGACCCATCGGCAGGGCTTCAGGCACCGGCCCCTGTTACTGCTCTCCCCGAAGAGGAGGCCGCTGGCGTAGCACTGACCGCTTTGGGCGATGCACATGTCGCCGTGGATGAAGTACTCGCACTCCAGGCCGGTGGCCTCCCGGAACGGCCGCACCGCCGAGAGCGGAAACTCCCGGGAGAGGATGACCCTGCTCACCCCCAGCTCTTTGAGCACCTTCCCCATGGGGACGTTGTGGACGTTCATCATCACGCTGGAATGAAGGGGGAGAGAGAGGCCCATCCGGCGGGCCAGGCGGATCACGCCCAGATCCTGGACGATGAGGGCGTCAGGGCGGATCTGCTCCAGGAACTTCAGGTACTCCGCCACCCCGGAGAGCTCGCTGTCGCCCTGGAGGTTATTCACCGTGACGTAGATCTTGGCCCCCCGCTCGTGGGCGTACTTGACCGCTGCCGCCAGTTCGGGGCGGGTAAAGTTGTAGTCGGGGTTGTGGAGGCGCATGTTGTAATTCTTGCCCCCCAGGTAGCCCGCATCGGCCC
>JASBVW010000251.1 GCA_029961005.1 Bacillota bacterium | reverse complement strand
TTTGAGGGCTTCTCCTACGAGGAGATCGCTTCTCTCATGCAGTGCTCCATTGGCACTGTCCGCTCGCGCATTCACCGCGGGCGGAAGATTTTGCGGGAGGCGTTGCGGGACTACCTGGGAAAGTCAAAGGAGGAGGCGGTGAGGAGCGATGAACTGCCATAAGGTGCAAAAGCTGATCTCCGCCTACGTCGATCGCGAGCTCCGGCCGGAAGAAGAGCAAAGGGTGAGGCAGCACCTCCGGCAGTGCGAAGCCTGCTCCCGGGAGGAAGAGCAGGAGCTGGCGGTGAAAGGCCTTTTGGAATCCTTGCCCGAGCTGGAGCTGCCCGTTGACTTCTGGGTGAGGCTGGATGCCCGCCTGGCGGAAGAGGCCCACGCTAAACGCAGGATCGGTGCGGGCCTGCCCTGGACCTCGAGCTTTCTCGGCTCTACCCTCCGCCTGGGTCTGGTCTCGGTAGCCATGGCGGCGGTGCTGGTGGCGGTGGCCTTTCCGTTCTTGGGCCAGCGGTTAGTCCCCCACCGAAGGGAAAGCCTCGACCTGGCACCCCTGATCGTACAGCACGAGTTCGGCAGTGCGCTCCAACCCCTGGCTGATACCACCCTGTCCACGTACAGGCTGGTCAGCTTTACGCAGGAGGCGGAAGGAGAGGTGTGGGGGGCCGAGGCGGTGAACTTGCGTGCCCCGCTCCCCGCGCACCCGAGGATTCCCTATTCCTGGTAGCCGGAAGGTGGCCGAGATGCGAGGGTTTTCCCGGCAGCTGGTTTGGGGCTTGGCGGCAGTGCTGGCGGCGGTGGCAGGTGCCCTGGCCCCTCAAGTGGGAGGAAGGGCCGCGCCTCCGTCCGCTCAGGCGGTGGAAGCACTGCTGAACCGGGCCTTTTCTTCTACTACCTGCGTCAGCTACAGCGGAATACAGGTGGTCATCTCCTGGGCGGGGGAGCAAAGCGAGACCACGGTCAGCCGGGTTTATCATCGCTGTCCGAGCCAGACCAGGTGGGAGTTTCAACCCACCGGGCGCAGCCCGGGCTGGCTGGTGGTGGACGACGGCATCCATACCTGGGAGTACTTCTCTGAACGCAAACTGGTGCTGGTTCGTCCCTCCCTCCGGCTGGGCGCGGCCGATGATCAGCGGCGGTGGGCTCTTTTGCGGAGGAACTACCGCTTCCGCTACCTGGGAGAGGGGGAAGTGGCGGGTTTTCCGGCGGTGATGATCGAGATCCAGCCTTTGACCGAAGGGAACCCCTGGCGCCGCCTCTGGATTCACCCCGAGACCGGGCTGATTCTGCGGGCGGAGCGTTACCGCTGGGACGGCTCCCTGGCCCATCTCTCTCTGTTTACCGAGTTGAACTTGAACGTGGCCCTGCCCGACCACCTCTTCCACCTGGAGGTCCCGCCGGGGGTGGAGGTCCGGCAAAGGGCAGCTGGTCCAACCTATTTGCCCGTGCCGGAGGTGGAGCGGCAGGTAGGGATGAGGATCCGGGTGCCAGGGCTGGTCCCCCCGGGCTACGAATTCATGGGAGCGGGGGTTACCTCTCAGCTCAAGCCCGGCGATACGGCCTACCTCCAGTACAGCGACGGCTTTAATGTACTCTCGTTCTTTCAGACGAAAGGGAGCTGGTCCCCTCCGGAACTGGCCAACCGGCGCGCGGTGGAGATTGGCGGGCAGACCGGGCTGTTGGGGCAGGGCTGCGGGGCTTGGATCCTCACTTGGGCCGCGGAGGGGATCACCTACACCATCCTGGGGGATCTTTCTCCGGAGCTGATGATGGCCATGGCCCGCTCGGTGGGGCGGGGCTGGCCCACCGAGCCGAGGGGATTTGTCTTTGCGGAAGAAGCCAGTTGTTTAGGAGGAGGTAGAGAAAAATGAATTTTCATCTGCGGTCGACCTTGGAGCGCTATCTGCCGTTCTTTATCATCGCCCTGGTGGCGTCTTTAATCAGCGGCGTGATTGTGGCCAGGCTCCTGGTCGGCCAGGACATGGTGGCCGGCAATAACGATGACGCCAGGGTGGCGGGGAAGGTGGAGGTCGCCCCCGGAGCGGCACCCTCCACCTTTGCCGATGTGGCCGAGCGCGTCGCGCCCACGGTGGTCAAGATCGAGACTGAATACCAGGTGCCGGAGGACAGGTTCGCCGACAATCCCTTCTTCAACGATCCCTTCTTCCGGCAGTTCTTCCGCGACTTCCAGCGCCAGCATCAGCGCCAGGGCGGGCTGGGTTCCGGTTTCATCTTTGACGAACGCGGCTATATCCTCACCAATGAGCACGTCATTCGGGGGGCCGACAAGATCGTCGTCACCATCAAGGACTACGACCAGCCGCTCCCTGCCAAGGTGGTGGGCTCGGATTTCGGCCTGGACCTGGCGGTGTTAAAAGTGGAGGTGCCCAAGGGCAGGACCCTGCCGGTGGCCACCCTGGGCGACTCCAACCAGATGCGGGTCGGCGACTGGGTGGTGGCCATTGGTGACCCCTACGGCCAGGATTGGACGGTGACGGCGGGCATCATCTCGGCCAAGGGGCGGCCGCTGACCATTCCGGAAGAGGGGGGCCGGCCCCGACAGTACCGCGATCTGATTCAGACCGACGCCGCCATCAACCCCGGCAACAGCGGCGGGCCACTCATCAACCTGCGGGGCGAGGTCATCGGGATCAACACCGCCATCAACGCCGCTGCCCAGGGGATTGGCTTCGCCATCCCCATCAACACCGCCCGGGAGGTACTCAAGGACCTGATGGAGCACGGCCAGGTGGTGCGGGCCTGGCTGGGGATTTCTATGTACGAGATCACGCCTGATCTGGTGGAGGCCCTGCGGTTGCCGGTAAAGGAGGGCGTCCTGATCGCGGAAGTGGTGCCGAACAGCCCGGCAGAAAAGGCAGGCCTGCAGCCGTACGACG
>JASBVW010000250.1 GCA_029961005.1 Bacillota bacterium | reverse complement strand
CCGGCCCTTTCCCCTCCAAGCGGCGCAAAGCGCAGTCAGGATGCTGTCTGCGGTCACAGACGGCGGGGACGAAGACCCCGGGGATGCTGATGCTGCAGCGCACCGCCCGCGCTATGGGAAGCGAAGAGCAGATTCGGTAGTCGCGCCTGGCCTCCTCCGGCAAGCCGCGCCTGATTACCCATTCCCGATCGCAAAAGACGGTCTCTTCACCATCGCTGAGGTTGACCGCCGTCACGAAGAGGGGCCGCACCCGGGCCCGCAGGTGGGGCGGAAGGGAGCGGTAACCGGAGAAGTCCTTTGCATAAGCCAAATTCTGCTCCACCAGGCGCTCCAGCGCCTCTCCCTTGATCAGCCCCGTCATCTTGCGCAGCTCCCCTTGGTAGAACCCTTCCAATAAGCCGCTGTAATTATAGTCCAAGAAGCCCTGTCCTTCCCCTGCCCCCAAAAACTGCTGTTCCAGGCGCACCGGTGGAACCCCTGAGGCGTAGAGGGCGGCCACGATGGCCCCTCCAGAAGTACCCACCACCAGGTCGGGCTGTAGGCCGTAGGTCTCCAGGGCCTTGAGCACCCCCACCTGAGCTGCTGCCCTGATCCCGCCCCCGGACAAGACGAGGGCAAAAAGCTCCTCCCTTTGGGCCTCTCTCATCTTCCCCCTCCTTTCCTGCAAAGTTTCGCCGGGGGAGCGGACCTTCCTCCACAGGGAGAGCATATGTCGGAAAAGCTGGCAAGAGAACTCTTCACTGGCAGGAGAACGCTGCTCCGCGTCGAACCAATTGAAACTGATAACTCCTACACTAGGTAGGCCGAAGGGGGGTGAATGCAGATGAAGAAGCTGGTGTGGGCGCTGTTGGCTGCAGCAGTCCTGGTCCTCGCTTTGGCCGCTCTGACCAGCGCCGCTGACTATCCCAACGGCTGCACAGACTGCCACCGGAAAGTGGCGCCGGACAAGGATTATACCTTGGCGGCGGAGATTGCCCGGATTCCCAACCATCCCAAGGGCTTCTCGGAACTCTCCAAGTGCATGATGTGCCACAAGGCCGGAAGCAAGTACGAATTCCGGACCGTGCTGCACAAAGTACACTTCGAGGGCGAGCACTTCAAGACGTACAAGGAGCAGGGGAACTACTGCCTGACCTGCCACGGCATCGCCAATGACGGAGCGGTCTTCCTGAAGGGCCTGTAATGGCAGGAGAGAATGAAGCGTTGAGGGTAAAAAGGGGGGCGCAACGCCCCCCTTACATCAATCCCCAAAGCCGATCCCGATGTCGCGGGCGGTCCGCACCAGCTCGCCCTCCGGCGAGACCCGCTTCAGCTCCCGCACCGCCTCCTCCAGCGGTACGGGTTCGATCCGCGGGGTGTGGAGAGCCACCATGTAGCCAAAGCGCCGCTCGGCCGCCAGGCGAACGGCCGCCGCCCCAAAACGGGTAGCCAGGATGCGATCGAAGGGGGTGGGGCTTCCGCCGCGCTGCAGGTGCCCCAGGACCGTGACCCGCGTCTCGATGCCCGTTCGCGCCTCGATCTCCTCCCCTACCCGCTGCCCGATCCCTCCCAGGCGGACGGGATCGGCGCTCTCGGGGATGTACCGCTGGACGACCATCTCTTCCCCCTGGGGCCGCGCCCCCTCTGCCACCACGACGATGCTGAACTTCTTGCCGGCGTCCCGCCGCTCCAGAATCTTGGCGCAGACCCGCTCGTAGGTGAAGGGGATCTCAGGGATCAGGATGACGTCCGCCCCCCCGGCCAGCCCGGCTTCCAGGGCGATCCAGCCTGCGTAGCGCCCCATGACCTCCAGCACCATCACCCGGTGGTGCGACTCCGCCGTGGTATGCAGCTTGTCGATGGCTTCCGTCGCCGTCACCAGGGCGGTGTCAAAGCCGAAGGTGATATCGGTGGAGAGGAGATCGTTGTCGATGGTCTTGGGGATCCCGATGACCGGCAGCCCTTTGGCAAAGAGCTCCTTGCCGATCTTCAGCGAACCGTCTCCCCCCACCACAATCAGGACCTCCGCCCCCAGGGCAGCCAGATTGGCCAACACCTGGTCGGAGACGTCCCGCCAGACTTTTTTGCCGCCCTCCACCACCGGGTAGTGAAAGGGGTTGTCGCGGTTGGTGGTCCCGAGGATCGTCCCGCCCCGGGGCAGGATACCGGAGACGTCGGCCAAGCTCAGACTCCGGTACCGGCCCTGGATCAGGCCGGAGAAACCATCCTCAATCCCTATCACTTCCATGTCGTACCGCCGGATGGCCGTCTTGACCACCGCGCGAATCACCGCGTTCAGGCCGGGACAGTCCCCGCCTCCCGTCAGCAGAGCAATCTTCTTGACCTGCAGGGCCATACCTGACCTCCCCGTAGCAAGATCGCAGGCGGTCCCAGGCTGGTCCGGACTCAAAGCGCTGCCGCTGCCACCTCCCGCCGGGCCTGCACAGGAGAAGGATTCGGCAGGCGGCAGGTTTTCCCTTCATAATTTCGGAGGACGATGGCGTCTTCTTCCCTGGCCAAAAGGTTCTGCAGGCCCAGCGGTATCTTCCCTATAGGAGAGTCCACCACGAAAGTGGGCACGGCAAAACCAGTGGTAAAGCCCTGCAGGTGCCGCAGGATCTCGAACCCTACCTCTATGGGCGTGCGAAAATGCCGCGTCCCCCTCACCACATCGCACTGGTAGAGGTAGTAGGGGCGGACCCTCATCTTGACCAGCCCCCGCACCAGGCGGAGCATCGTCTCCGGGTCGTCGTTCACCCCGGCCAGGAGGACCGACTGGTTGCCCAGGGGGATGCCCGCCCGCAGGAGACGGTCACAGGCAGCCGCCGCCTCCTCCGTGAGCTCTCGGGGATGGTTGAACTGCACGTTGATCCACAGGGGGTGATACCGCGCCAGAATCTCGCACAGCCGGGGAGTAATGCGCTGGGGAAGGG
>JASBVW010000249.1 GCA_029961005.1 Bacillota bacterium | reverse complement strand
GTCTCCCTGCGGGGTCGGAGTCTCCGGCCTTCCGATGGCCACTGGATACTCACCGTAGAGTTTCCCGTCCCAGAAGAAGTAGAGCCGCCGGTGCCGCAAGTCTACCGCTATGGCGCCGCGGGGCTGAGGATGCAGAGCACCGCCGGCTTGGCGCGTAAAGACCAGTGCCATACCGCTCACCCCGCCCACAGCATATGGCGCCGGTCGGCCCCAGGCTAATATTTTGTCGGCCGGGCGGATAAGCTACTATGGAAGAGACGAAAAGCCGCCTGAAGGGGAGGTAGACGGTGCCCGAGCTGAGAAAGGATCCCGTTCTAGGCTCTTGGGTGATCATCGCTCGAGAGCGTGCCAAGCGCCCTTCCGATTTTGCGAGGCGCCCCCCCGAGAAGCGCAAGGGGCAGGAAACGTGCCCTTTTTGTTATGGGCGCGAAGACCAAACCCCTCCTGAAGTCCTGGCCTACCGGCCGGGCGAAGGGGAGCCTAACACCCCGGGCTGGTCGGTGCGAGTGGTGCCCAACAAATTTCCGGCCCTGGACCACAGGGCAGAACTGGCCAGCCGGGAGGTGGGCCCGTTCACCTTCCTGAGCGGCCGGGGGGTCCACGAAGTGATCATTGAAACACCGGAGCACGAGGCCAGCCTGGTTACCTATCCCCGCGAGCAACTGGAGGCGGTCTGGCGTGCCCTGATCGAGCGCTATCAGGCCCTGGCGCGCGACCCGGACCTGCGCTATATTCAGATCTTCAAGAACCACGGGGCGGTGGCCGGGGCTTCCCTGGAGCACCCCCATTTCCAGCTTGTCGCGACTCCGCTCATTCCTCCCTTGATTCAGCAGGAGTTGGACGCGTCTTATCGCTACTACACCGCCCGGCACCGCTGCATCTACTGCGACATCGTAGAGTGGGAAGAGCGCGAAAATCAGCGGATCGTGGAGAAGAACGACTCGTTTCTCATCCTCTGCCCCTACGCCTCCCGGGCCCCTTTTGAATTTTGGCTCTTGCCCCGCCGGCACAAGAGCCACTTTTTTCTCCTCACGCCCTCCGAGCTGCGGGAGTTGGCTGCGATCTTGCAGGAGGTGATGAGGAGGCTTGCCGCCTCGCTGGAGGACCCGCCCTATAACCTCATGCTCCACACCGCTCCGGTAGATCTGGAGGCGGCGGAGTACTACCACTGGCACCTGGAGGTGATTCCGCGCCTCACCGTCTGGGCCGGTTTCGAGCTGGGGACGGGCGTGTACATCAACCCCACCCCGCCGGAGGTGGCGGCCAAGTTCTTGCAGGTCTCTCTGCGCGATATCCATTGACGCTTGAAGTGAACTGGAGGTGTGCGATGTTCGACCGGAACCTCAAGATACTCCTGGTCTCGCCGGAGGTGGTGCCCTTCGCCAAGGTAGGGGGGTTGGCCGACGTGGCGGGCTCGCTTCCCAAGGCGTTGGCTACCTTGGGGGAGGGGGAACTGGGCCACGACGTGCGGGTGGCTCTGCCCCGGTACCAGCGCATCGCTGGGGGAAGGTACAGGACGGATTTCCCCGTGCCCATGGGGCCCCGGCAGGAGACCGCCATCATCAGGGAAACCAACATCGAAGCCAAGCTGGGGGAGGTGAAGCGGGAGATCCCGGTCTACCTGGTGGACAACTACCACTACTTCAACCGGGAAGGCATTTACGCCTACGGCGACGATGCCGAGCGGTTTGCCTTCTTCTGCAAGGCGGTGTTGGAGATGCTCCCGCGCCTGGGCTTTCAGCCGGATGTCATCCACTGCAACGACTGGCAGACGGGCCTCATCCCTCTTTATCTGCGCACCAAATACCGCCACGACCCCTTTTACAGCCGGATGGCCGCCGTCTACACCATCCACAACCTGCAGTACCAGGGGAACTTCGACCGGGCCATCCTGCCCCTCTTAGGGATAGGGGATGAGCTCTTTCATCCCGAAGGAGTCGAATTTTACGGCACGGTCAGCTTTATGAAGGCGGGCCTGCAGTTTGCGGATGTCCTGAGCACCGTGAGCCCCACCTACGCGGAGGAGATCAAGACCCCCGAGCTGGGCGAGCGGATGGACGGCCTTCTGCGCAAGCGGGCGGACGACCTCTACGGGATAGTGAACGGCATCAACTACCACGAGTTCAATCCGCAAACGGACCCCCGCCTGTGGTTTAATTACGACAAGGATCACCCGGAGGGGAAGCGGGAGAACAAGCGCGCCCTCCAGCAGGAGTTGCGCCTGCCGGTGCGCGAATTACCCTTGCTAGGGGTCATTTCGCGGCTGGTCTCGCAGAAGGGGATCGACCTCCTCGCCCCCGTGCTGGACGACCTGATGCAGCTGGACGTCCAGATGGTCCTTCTGGGCACCGGCGATCCGCACTACGAGCGGCTCTTTCAGGATTTTCAGCGCCGCTATCCCGACCGGATAGCGGTCTTCATCGGCTTTAACGGCGTCTTGGCCCAGCGCATCTACGCCGGGAGCGACCTCTTCCTGATGCCGTCCCGCTTCGAGCCCTGCGGCCTCGGACAGATGATCAGCATGCGGTACGGCACCATTCCCGTGGTCCGGGCCACCGGCGGCCTGGCCGATACGGTCCGGGATTACACCGACAACCCGGAGACGGGCAACGGCTTCGTCTTCCGGGCCTACGAGCCGGAGGCGCTGCTGGACGCGGTGCGCAGGGCCTTGGAGGTCTACCGGCGCGATCAGAACGAGTGGCTGCGCCTGGTCCGGCGGGTGATGGAGATCGACCACTCCTGGGCCAAGTCGGCGGCGGGGTACGTAGAACTCTACCAGGCGGCCCTGAAGAAGGTCCGGGGCCTGGCGGAGATCGCCGTCTAGAGCCGCCGCAGTCGGGAGCTGGAGCGGAGGGGCTCCGAGCAGGTGGCCTGTGTCGAATTCTCGCCTGGCCCGGCGCGGGCGGATAGGCA
>JASBVW010000248.1 GCA_029961005.1 Bacillota bacterium | reverse complement strand
TGTCTCCTACGCTTTTTGAGCGGATATCCTCCAGCACAAGATGATAGCCCTCCTGCAGAAAGCGGCTCACCGCACTCAGCGTGGCTTCTGACATTAAGCGCAACCGATTGCTTTGCGTAGCCAGCCCGTACGCCCGCCCCTCCCCCGTCTGCATAGGAGTGACGAGCTCCACCCTCGCCTCCGCTTCCATACCGGTGACCTTCAACCCCATGTAGCGGATCCGCAAGCGGGGCGGCTGGGCCGGAGGCGGGTTGGGATCCTTCAACAAGGCTACGCTGATCTTGCGGCGATCTATTCTGATGTTCCAGCGGGTAAAAAGCACCGCCTCGAAGTCCCGGACCACGGTTTTAGGATTCGTCCCCGGTTCCGCCACCGCGTGGACTTCCTGAATGTGGCCAAAGTGGTCGGTCACGATCTTGACCGAGACTACATTTTGGACTTGCGCCAGGAGATTCTCCATATCGGCAACCGTCCTGGCATCAAGCGGTGCGATGCGCCCTCTCTGCGACATGCTCACTTCTCCCATTATTTACCACGATCCATACTACCATTTTACAGCAATTATGTAGCGATGCCAAGGACTGTCTCCGGCGTTGAGGCTCATTTAGGTCCGTAAAGCGCGCAAAAGGCTACCCGAACGCCCAATGTCACCCCTCAACAGCTGTACAACCTTTATGTAAAGGTATCACCCTGCTCTTCTATAAGTTTTATGTACTCTCACTTAAATTTGAGCGCAAAAGAGGTTAAGCGCACCATGGAGAATCTGGAAAAAATGGCTGAACTGATCCGCCAGAATCCCTCCATCACCGTCAAAGGACTGGCCCAAAAACTGGGTTACTCGGAGGAGCGCTCGATCTATTACTGGCTGGAGAAGGCGCACTTTAAAGGCATCAAAGCCTTTAAACACGCTGTCCTTACCGGCTCTTTCCCTCCCGGGCAACGCAAACTGGGAGCCGACCTTGACCGGGTGCGGGAACCGGAAGTCGCACCGGCTCCTTCTCCAGGCGTTTACTTGGCCCGCAGCTTTAAGAGCGACGGGACGCCCGTCCTTTCCACCGAAAAGATAGCTGTGAACGTCACTCCCCTCAGCCCCCGCGCCTTTGCCGTAGTCATCGATGAAGCGGAGTACTCCCCCGTGGTGCTGCCGGGAGATGTACTCATCATCGATCCCCAGGCCCCCCTGGAAGACGGTCGTCTGACTGCCTTCTGGCTGTCGCAAAACCACCAGCGGCTGGTGCTGAGGCGCATTTACGGGAAAAAGCCTCTACTCCTTATCCACCCCGCTCAGTGGGGGCACGCCCCCGGTTCTTCTCCCCCCGCCGCCGAGCTCACCCTCATCGGACCTGTGGTCTGCCTTATCCGATCCCTGTAAAGCTGCCAGGGCCACCCTCGCCGCTGCTTGTTCGGCCGCCTTCTTTGTACGGCCCTCACCCCTCCCCAGGCTCCGCTCTCCGAGCCAGACCTCCACACAAAACTTCTTCTGGTGATCGGGGCCCTCTTCGCCAATCACCCGGTATTCCGGCCTTTCCCGCCACTCCGCCTGCGTCAGCTCCTGTAAAGCGCTCTTGGCGTCCAGAACCTCTTCTCCAGAGGCGAGGCCAGTCAGTTCCTCCTCCCACCATGCTAAGACCAACCGGCGCGTCTCCTCCCAGCCCAAGCTGAGATAGCAGGCTCCAATCACCGCCTCTAAAGCGTCAGCCAAAATGGAAACCCTCTTGCGCCCTCCCGTCAGTTCTTCCCCGCGCCCCAGCAGGAGGTAGCTGCCCAGCGCCAAACGGCCCGCCAGCCTGGCCAGGACCGGTTCGCTCACCAGGCGAGCCTTGAGCTTGGCCAACCGACCCTCAGCCCTGCCCGGCAGGGCCTTGAACAGGTGCTCCGCTATAATCAACCCCAGCACCGCATCGCCCAAGAACTCCAGGCGCTCGTTGTGGGAGAGCCCCTCCCCCGGCCGCTCGTTGGCATAAGAGCTGTGTGTGGTGGCCTCCTGCAGCAGAGCCAGGTCCAACCCGTCCGCGCCCAAAGCGCTCCGCAACCGCTCCAGCTCTTCTCTTCGGCCGCCCCTGCGCTCCATGGCCCGCTTCACTCACCCTTGACCTTCCCGCTCCCAGCGCCGGAAGACCAGCGCAGCGTTGTGCCCGCCGAAACCGAAGGAGTTGGACATCGCCACCTCCACCGGCTGCCGGCGCGCCACGTTAGGCACATAGTCCAGGTCACAGGCAGGGTCGGGCGTTTCATAATTGATCGTAGGCGGTATCACGCCATGGAAGAGGGTCAAGACCGTAACCACCGCCTCCACGCCGCCCGCGGCGCCCAGGAGGTGCCCTATCATGGATTTTGTGGAGCTGATGGGAATCTTATACGCCGCCGGGCCGAAGACCGCCTTGATCGCCGCAGTTTCACAGGCATCGTTCAACTTGGTAGAGGTTCCGTGTGCATTGATGTACCCCACCTCTTCCGGCTTGAGACCCGCATCGGCCAGGGCCATAGCCATGCAGCGGGCCGCCCCGTTGCCGTCCTCCGGCGGCGCCGTGATATGATAAGCATCCCCCGTAGAACCGTAACCAATCAGTTCGGCATAAATCCGCGCCTTGCGCTGCTGAGCGTGCTCCAATGACTCCAGGATCAGAATCCCCGCCCCTTCCCCCATGACAAACCCGTCGCGGTTCAGATCAAAGGGGCGGCTGGCCCGCTGCGGCTCGTCATTGCGCGTAGAGAGGGCCCGGGAGGCGCAAAAACCGGCCAAGGCCAGTTCGGAGATGCTGGCCTCGGTGCCTCCGCAGATCATGACATCGGCACACCCGTGCTGGATGATGCGGAAGGCGTCTCCGATCGAGTGCGAGCCGGAGGCGCAGGCCGAAACCGTGGCCTGGTTGGGGCCGCGCGCCCCGAAGATGATGGAGACCTGTCCGGCCGC
>JASBVW010000247.1 GCA_029961005.1 Bacillota bacterium | reverse complement strand
GCCCAGATCGTACGCCAGGCCAATGAAGAGGCTTCCCTTACCCTCGCCCGGGCCAGGGAGGAAGCGGCCCAAAAAGTGCGGGCTCTGCTCACCGAAGCCGAACGGAAGGCAGCCCAGCACCGGGAGGCCGCCCTCCGCCGCAGCAAGGAGGAAGAGGAGCGACTCTCCGCCCTGGCTCGCCAGCGTCTGGAGCAGGCCGCCTCTTTCATCATCGAGAAGGTGATGGGCACCTATGGCCATCGCTGAGATGCGCCGGATCACCATTATTGGACATCTGGCCGATCAAACCGCCGTTTTGCAGAGGTTGCAGCAACTGGGGGTCGTCCAGATCGAGGAAGTCTCCTCCACCGAAGAAGGGGCGCTCTGCCTGCAGACCGCCTGCTGCCCCGACCAGGCGGCCGCCGTGGAGGAGAAGCTGTCCCGCCTCCGCTACAGCCTGGAGCTGATCGACCGCTTCCACCCGCCGCGCAAGAGTTTTTTGGAGAGCTTCACCGGTGCTCGCCTCTTCCTCTCTCCGCGGGAGTTTGAGCGCTACGTCGGGGAGGAGGAGCGGGCGGAGGAGGTCTACCAAAAGGCCCGGGCCATCGAAGAGCGACTGACGGCCCTGCGCGGGCGGGAGGCCAATCTGGCCGCGCTGCGGGAAGTTCTCCTCCCCTGGCAGGGCCTGGACCTGCCTTTAGAAGCAGTGGGTGCGACCAAGGCCACCCTGCTCGTCTTGGGGATGGTCTCCGTCCGCGCCCTGGCTGCTTTGCAACGCGACCTGGCCGAAGAGGTGCCGGCTTCTTACCTCGAGGTAATCGGCGCCACCCGCGACCAGCACTCTCTCTTCTTGGCCTACTTAAAAGACGACGCCGCGGCGGTAGAAAAGATCCTGCGGCGCCATGAGTTCACGCCGGCCGCCCTGCCCTCCGATCTGCAGGGCACGCCGGCCCAAATCCTGGCCCGGGTAGAGGAGGAGCTGCGCGCCCTGGAGCGGGAGAAAGCGCACGCGGCTGCGGAGAGCGAGCGGTTAACCAAGTTCCGTCCGCTGCTCAGCGCACTCCACGATCGCCTGCTGCAGGAGCGGGACCTCCTGGAGGCCGCCGCTCGCTTGGGCCGGACGCGTTCGACCTTCGTCCTGGCAGGATGGGCCCGCTGGCGGGATGTGGCCCGCTTGCGCTCGGAGCTGGCCGCTGCGGCCCCCGACGCCGTCCTCCTGGACCGGCCGCCGGAGGAGGGGGAGGTGCCGCCGGTGGATCTGGACAACGCAGCTCTGGTCCGCCCCTTCGAGGTGGTCACCCGCGTCTCCGGACTGCCGGCTCCTGGCACGGTAGACCCCACCCCCTACCTGGCTCCCTTCTTCTTTCTCTTCTTCGGCCTGGCTTTGGGTGACGCCGGTTACGGAGTGATCCTCTCCCTTTTGGCCCTCTGGCTCATGCGGCGTACGCACGCCAGCGGCCTGGGGAGGCAGCTTTTGGAACTTTTGGCCCTCGGGGGTGTCTCGTCCTTTCTCGTGGGTGTTTTGACCGGCTCCTGGTTTGGCAACCTCTTTGGCTTGCCGCCCCTGCTCTTTGACCCCATCAAAGAGCCCCTGAAGATGCTGCTCCTCTCCTTCGCTCTGGGCATCGTGCACATCTTCACCGGCCTGGCCGTCAAAGGGCTGGATACCATACGCCGGGGCCAGGTCTGGGACGCCCTTTGGGACCAAGGGCTGTGGCTCGTCTTCCTCTCCGGCCTCATCCTGCTCCTGGTCTCCTCTTCCCTCCCGTGGCCCATTATAGGTCGGGTAGGGCGGTACCTGGCCCTGGGCGGAGGAGTAGGGCTGATCCTGACCCAGGGGCGGAGCCACAAGAACCCTCTCAAACGCCTGGCCTCGGGGGTGCTGAGCCTTTACGGGGTGAGCGGGTACATGAGCGACGTCCTCTCCTACTCGCGCCTTTTGGCCCTGGGACTGGCCTCCGGGGTCATCGCCCTGGTGCTCAACGACGTGGCCCGGCGCGCCCTGGGCATCCCCGTGCTCGGTTACCTGGTAGCCGCGGCCCTGCTGGCCGGCGGGCACCTCTTTAACTTGCTCATCAACGTGGTGGGAGCGTTCGTCCACTCCAGCCGGCTCCAGTACGTGGAGTTTTTTACTAAGTTCTTCCAGGGCGGGGGGCGGCCCTTCAACCCCTTCCGCCTGCGCGGTAAATATACCGCCATCATCAAGACAGAGGAGGTTTAAGAGTTCGATGATTACTCTGGGCTCCATACTCGCGTTTCTGGCCATAGGGCTGGCCGTGATCTTCCCCGGCATCGCCTCCGCCAAAGGTGTGGGGTTGGTGGGGCAGTCCGCCGCCGGGGTGGTGACCGAAGACCCGGACCGCTTCGGGCAGGTCCTGCTCCTGCAGGCCCTCCCCGGTACCCAGGGGATCTACGGGCTTCTGACCGGCTTCATGATCATGATGAAGATCAACGTCTTCAACCCGGCTCACTTCGTGCCCCTCACCACCAGTCAAGGGGTTATGTTCCTTCTGGCCGCCCTGCCCGTAGCTGTGGTTGGCTTTCTCTCCGCCATTTACCAGGCCTTGGCCTCTGCCTCCAGCGTCCTCTTGGTGGCCAAGCGGCCGGAAGAGGTGGGCAAGGCCCTTACCTTCCCCGCCATGGTGGAGACCTACGCCGTCCTGTCCTTCCTGGCCAGCTTGCTTTTGATTAACGGCATTCCCATGCGGTGAGAGGGTGAAGAGGGTGGGCCTGGCAGAGTTGCAGGCGCGCATCGCCGCAGAAGCGGAAAAAGAGGCTCGGAGAATAGTGGCCGAGGCGCAGGAAAAGGCCGCTCAAATCGCTTCCCGGGCCCAAGCCGAAAGAGAGCGCCTTCTGGCCGAAGCGGAAGAAAAGGGGCGCCGGGAAGGGGGTCTTCAGCAGATCCTTCGCTCGGGGACGGATCGCCGCATTGAGCCGCTGCACG
>JASBVW010000246.1 GCA_029961005.1 Bacillota bacterium | reverse complement strand
CGGCCCGTCAGCTCCTCACCGCCCCGCGAGGAGGAATCTACGCTCAGGGGGGAGAAGTACTGGTAGTCAGCGAGAGGCGGGCGGGTTACTTTTACCGGCGGTACCGGGTCCCCGTTTCTCTGGCCCAGACGGTGGGGTTTGCCCATCCCACTCTAGGCCTCAGCGGGTTGGAGGAGGCCGCAGATCGCTGGTTGCGCCCCAGCCCCTTTTCCCTGTCCAACCGGGGCTATAACGTGCACACCACCTTGCACCTGGCGGTGCAAGAAGCTGCAGAAAAGGCGCTGGCGGGACGCAAGGGGGCGGTGGTGGCGCTGGATCCGCGGACGGGGGCCATTCTGGCCCTGGCCAGTGCGCCGGGGTATGAGCTGGAACGTCTGAGCGAGGACTGGCCGCGCCTGCGGAGGGATAAAGGGTCGCCTTTATTCAACCGGGCGCTGGGAGGACTTTACCCCCCGGGCTCGGTCTTCAAGGTGGTCACGCTGGCGGCTGCCCTGGAGGCAGGAAAGGCCACTCCCGGGAGCGTCTATTTCTGCCCCGGGCAGCGGGTGGTCGAGGGCCGAACCATCGCCTGTGCCGAAGGCCGCTCTCACGGGCCTTTAACCCTGACCCAGGCGGTGAGCGTTTCGTGCAACTACGTCTTCACCGGCCTGGGGCTGGCCGTAGGATGGGAAGGACTGAGGGGAAAGGCTGCAGATTTTGGCCTGACGGAGGCACCTCCCTTGGAGCTGGCGGCGCAGGCGGGACGCTTCCCCCCGCCGCGGGGTGGACCGGGAACGGCTCAACTAGCCATCGGCCAGGGGGAACTCCTGGTGACCCCGTTAGGAATGGCCTTGGTGGCTGCGGCCATAGCCAACGAGGGGAAGATCATGGCTCCCTACCTCATTCAACGCAGTGAGGACGAGCGGGGCCGCGTGGTTTGGACGCGGCGCCCCCGGCTGTGGCGCCGCGCCTTAAGCCCGGAGGTGGCCCGCGAGATAGGGCGAATGATGGAGGCGGTGGTAGAGCACGGCACCGGCCGACCAGGGCGGCTGCGCGGGGTGGAGGTGGCCGGCAAGACCGGTACCGCGGAGAATCTCAGCGGCAAGCCCCACGCCTGGTTTATCGGCTTTGCTCCCGCCTCCGCGCCCCGGGTGGCGGTGGGGGTGGTGGTGGAAGGCGGGGGCGGAGGAGGGGCGGTGGCCGCCCCGCTGGCTGCCTCTGTTCTGGCTGCGGCCCTGGAGCACATTAAATAGCCAAGGCTCGAGGTGTGCAAATTTGATCGACTCGGTTCTGGGAAATCGCTATCGCATCTTGGAGCAGATTGGCGAGGGGGGCATGGCCCTCGTCTTCAAGGCGGAGGATACTCTTCTCCAGAGAGTGGTGGCGGTTAAGATTTTACGGCCTCAGTACGCCAGCGACGCTTGCTTTGTGGAACGTTTTCGCCGGGAGGCCCTCTCCGCCGCCCGGCTTTCCCATCCTAACATTGTCACCGTCTACGACGTCGGCCAGGCCGGTGAGACCTATTACATTGTCATGGAGTTGGTGGAAGGGCGCAACCTGAAGTCTCTGATCGCAGAGCGGGCGCCTCTTCCTGTCGCTGTGGCCTGCGGCATCGCCTTGGAGATAGCGGCCGCCCTGCGCCATGCCCATGAACACGGCATCGTGCACCGGGACATCAAACCCCACAATATCCTGATCACCCCGGAAGGGCGGGTAAAGGTGACCGATTTTGGCATAGCGCGGGCGATGGCAGAGTCCGCCTTGACCCAAACGGGAATGGTCATCGGCTCCGTCCACTATACCTCGCCGGAACAGGCCCGCGGCGGGCGGGTAGGCCCTCAATCCGACCTGTATTCCCTGGGCGTGGTCCTGTATGAGATGCTGACCGGGCGCGTCCCTTATGAAGGCGAAACGGCCATCTCCGTGGCTTTGAAGCACCTGGAAGAAGGGGTCCCTTCCGTGCGGGCAGTGAACAAGGCAGTGCCGGTGGAAGTGGAGCGCATCGTCTGCCGGGCTATGGCTAAAGAGTTGAAGGACCGGTATGCCAGCGCCCAGGAGATGATAGCCGATCTGCAGAGGGTGACGGCGGCCTTTGACCAGCGGACGCAGCTTCTGCCCGTCCTGCCCCCCGCCGGGAGGGCGCCTCGCCCGGGAGAAAAGGAAGCCTTGGGTGCCGAGGGGACCAGGAGGAGGCCCACTCCTCTTTGGGTGCTGGCGGGGTTCTTCACCTTGGTGGGGTTGGGCTTTCTCCTCTGGTTTCTCCAATTCTTTCCCGCTTTTATGAGCGTAGCCGAGGTGCGGGTGCCCAATGTGGTGGGCAAGAGCCTGGCGGAAGCTCAAGCTATCCTGGCGGCCCGCCAACTAAGGGGAGAAGTGGCGGCGCGGGTGTACGATTCCACTGTACCGGTGGATTTCATTGTCTCGCAGGATCCCCCGCCCAACCGGCTGGTCAAGGTGAACCGCACCGTGCGCCTGACCGTGAGCCGGGGGCCTGAGCTGGTGATCGTGCCGGACTTGACCGGCCTCACCCTGCGGGAAGCGGAGCTGGCTCTAAATGAGGTCGGCCTCACCCTGGGGCAGCAGGAAGCCTTCCCTGATGCCGGCCTGCCGGCCGGGAGAATTGTGCGGCAGAACCCGCCTCCCCTGAGCCGTTTAGAGAAGGGCCTGGCGGTAGATGTGACGGTGAGTACCGGCACTGAAGAAGGAACCATCTCCGTCCCTGATGTCACCGGCCGTCCTTTCAGCGAGGCCGCAAACAGCCTGAAGGGGGCGGGCCTGGTCGTGGGCCAGGTGGTGGAGGAGGCCCGCCCTGGCCTTTCTGCGGCGCCGAACGTGGTGCTGAGCCAGAATCCGCCTCCCGGGACCTTGGTCCTGCCGGGCTCTTCAGTGGACCTGGTGGTCTCGCAAAAGAAGGACTCCTCCTCCGGCGAAAGCCCCGGGTTTTCTTCCTCG
>JASBVW010000245.1 GCA_029961005.1 Bacillota bacterium | reverse complement strand
CGGTGGCGGTAGTAGACCTCGGGGTAGCGGCGGCTCACGTACTCCATAAGGTCCCCTGCCAATTTCCGGTCGCGCACCAGGAGGGGCTGCCTTTATCAGGCATTGGGCCACTCTCCTCTTCCCATAAATACGCTTTTTGGCGGCGTTTACCTTTATGCCGGCGAGGTGCTCCAGGAATGAAAAAAGGCGGCTCCGCACATGGGAGCCGCCTCTTTTTCCTTAGCGGGCCTTATTTGAACTTAGCCTCGAACTGGTTCAGGAGCTTGTCGCTCCGCTCCAGGAGCGCCCGAGCGAAGGCCGGGTTGTGAACGCCGTAGCTGAAGTCGTCTTCTACGAAGTTGACGCCCGCCTGGGCCTGGATGTACAGCTCCTTGGCCTCGGCGTTCTGCGGGTTCTTGTCGACGTAGGCCTTGGCCTTGGCCAGCCGCGGCTCCAGCTTGGCAAGGGCCGCCTTCACTTCCTTCTGGATGCTCTCGATGCGCTCGCCAACTTCCTTAGCGGTGTGGCAGCTCTTGCACTTGGGGTGAGCCGCGATCTGCTCAGGAGTGGCCGGAGCGTAATCGTGCTTAGTATTGTCCATGAAGTGGCAGTCCTGGCAAGCGAAACCCATGGAGACCTTCAGGCTGGGCATATCGGGCACGCCCTTCTCCTTGGAGCCCTGACCTTTGAAGAAGGCCAGTTCGACGTGGTGTCCGGAGCCGGTATTCCAGTTGAAGGCCCGACCGTGGCAGAGGCCGCAGGTCTGCTCTTTGTTCCGCCGGAGGCCGATGGTCCCGTTGGCGGTGTCAAAGGTGTGGCAGACCCGGCAGGTGATCCCCTCCAGGCGGTTCTTGACGTACTTGCCGTCTTGCTCCGCCGTGGCGTAGACGAAGGGGCTCTGCCCAGGAGGCACGTTCGTCAGCTCCTGGACGCAGTACTTTTGACCTTTCTGCAGGAAGTCGGCCACCTTGGCCTTCGGGTCATCCACAATGGCCACCGCCGAATGGCAGACGATGCACCGGTCCTGATCCGGGTCCTCCGGATTGAAGATGGTCCGCTCCAGCATATCCCAGTGCCGGTTCCCGAGTTCGGAGGACTGGGCCTGGGAGTAGACCATCAGGTTCCCCAGGTTCACGGGCGCGGTCTTGGTGGCCTTGCCCACCAGTTTGTCGAACTCATCCAGCGCGGCGAAGGCCTCGTTGATGAGCTGACCGGCGAACTGCGGGTTGTGGACCCCGTGGCTCAGGTCGCCCTCGATGAAGGCATAGCGTGCTTTGGCCTTGGCGATCAGGGTTTCAGCCGCCTTGGCGTCCTTCACTTTCTTGGCTGCCACCAGGTCCTGGGCTGCCTTGACGCGGGCATCGATGCTCTCCAAGGCAGCGCTAACCGTCTTCTTGGTGGTTTCGATCATCTTTTCCAACTCGTCGGCGCTGCGGTGGCAACCCATGCACTTGCCATCCCGCACGATGTCCTCCGGCTTGGCCGGCTCGTAGTCGTGCTTGATGGCGTTCATGGTGTGGCAGCTCTCGCACCGCATGCCGAGGGTGTAGTGGACGGAAGGAGACCAGTAGGTTTCGCCGTGGCCCTCGATGAAGTCTTGGGTCACGTGATGGCCGCTCCCGGTCTTCCAGTTAAAGACCCGACCGTGGCAGAGAGTGCAGGTGTTGTCGGGCCGCCTCAGGGTGAGGCCGTTCTTGTCCATCACGTGGCAGACCCGGCAGGTGATCCCCTCGAGCTCGTTGTCTGCGTACTTGCCATCCTCGGTGACCTCTTTGTAAAGGAACGGGGACTGCCCGGGAGCCGGGTTCTCCAGTTCTTCATAGCAGTACTTCTGCCCTTTTCTCAAGAAATCGGGCAGTTGGGCCTTGGGGTCGTCCACGATGACCACCGCGGAGTGGCAGCTAAGGCAGCGCGTCTGCTCGGGGTCCTCCGGGTTGTTGTAGACGTTCCGGAAGATGTTCCAGTGGCGGGAGCCCAACGGAGAATTCTTGGCTTGGTCGTTGAGGCTCGGAATCTTGGCAGGCGCATTCTCCGCGGAGCTGACCAGCGCGGCAAAGCCGGCCAGGCACAGCGCGACGACTACAGCGACAACCAGAAGCTTCGCACCACGCAACGCACTTTCCCCCTTTCAATGAAATGGAAACAATACCAACTCTTCACCTCACCCATCCATTCCCCCTTGCTCGTGGTGTTTTTGGGTTTTAAGAACAAATGCAATTTGATGCTATTAAATTGATATTCTTGCTAAAAGAAACATTTCCTGCAAGGCAAAATTTACACGTCAAAATTTGTGACCGAAATTGTCACGCTATTGGTCGTCAGAGCGAGGAGGCCCCGGCCGGGGGCGGAGAAGCTGCTAGGCCCATAAAGTCCCCCACTAGTTCCCGGTCCTGCCCCAGGAGGGGCTGCCCTTCGGAGATCAACCTTCCGGCCTTGGTGGCCGTAATTGTCACGTTCCTATGGTATGGTAAAAAGGGAGGGGCGGGCTGGAGACGCCCCTGCCTGGCGGTCAGGGGCGGGAGGAGGGGGAAGGAGGAGCCGAGGGCCGCCGGCCTCCTCCGGCCGAGGCCGGCGGCCCGACGGCTTCCCGCAGGTCCGAACACTGCTGCGGCTGCAGGAGGGTTGCGCGAAAGGGGGAAGGATGCCATGAAGCAACTGGTCTGGGAGCTAATGACCAAGCATCCGGAGGTGTGGGAACGGCTGGAGGACGGACCCGGCCTGCCGGTGCTTCTGCAGGGGATTTACTTCTTCCGGCGGAAGGCGCTCATGGCGGGGCTGGGAGTCTTGGCGGGGCTGCCGCAGGTAGGGCCGGGGCAGGTTGCCGCGCTGCAGGCCCTGGTGCCGGGGGAGATCCTGGTTAACGCGGCGGCCGAGCTTTTTCATTGCTTTTTTGGCCGGCCGGAGGGTGCGCTGCCGCTCCTTTTGGGCGCGGCCCTGGGGGAGCGGGCGGGGGAGGTGGGCGATTTCTACCGGCGGGCGGCCAGCTTCC
>JASBVW010000244.1 GCA_029961005.1 Bacillota bacterium | reverse complement strand
TCCCTTTCTCCATTAAACTTTACGCGCAACAAAAACTCCCGCAGCACGCCCTCATAGAGAGCCAGCGCACGCACCCGCTGCAGAAGGCGCGCCCGGCCCCGGGCGCACTGGCGGCACAGCCCAGTCCCTCCTTCCCGCACTGCGGGTCCGCGGAGCGGCCTGCCACAATGCCGGCAGAGGGGAGGGTGGAGGAATGGGATGGCCTCCAAACACGCACGACAAAGTAAGGGCTCCCAGTCCCAGGGCAAGAGCCTCTGGCAGCCCGCACACCGAGCCGGCGGGGGGTAGAGCAAGTCCAAAAGGCCCCCGCCCAAAAAGTGCCCCGCCCGGACTGCCCACCGGCTCAACTGGCCCATCGCCCTACTACGCCGCAACTGAGCAACCGGGTGACAAAGACGGTGGTCTCCCGCCGCAGGTCCCGCACCCGCCGGCGAAAGACAGGCCGCCCCTTCTCATCGTAGAGGATCAGCACCACCGGCCGGGTGGGCAGGTCCTTTTGCACGTCGATGATCCGCCCAATCTCCCCCGTGGTCAGCTCCACCGTGGCATCGAGGGGAAAGATGGCCACCGTTTGCACAAAGAGGCGGGTCAGGCCCGGGTCAAAGTGGCTCCCCGCCAACCCTACCAGGTACTCCACTGCCAGGTGCGGCAACAGGCGGTGGCGATAAGAGCGGTCGGTAGTCATAGCGTCGTAAACGTCCACAATGGCGCCTATACGCCCGAATTCATGGATCTCTAGCCCTCTCAAGCCCCGGAAGTAGCCCGCGCCATTGTACCATTCGTGGTGCTCGGCAGCCATGCGGATGATGTTGACGCCCACCCCCTCTGTCCTCCGGAGAATGCGCTCCCCATAAGCCGCATGGTGCTTAACGGCGCGGTACTCCTTCTCGTTGTAGTAGCCTGGCTTATTGAGCAGGGACAGAGGAATCTGCGTCTTGCCCACGTCGTGGAGAAGGGCGCCCGTGCCCAGCTCCACCAGGTCATCGAACCCGTAGCCCAAGCTGCGGCCCAGGGCGATGGCAAAGAGGCAGACCTGCACCGAGTGGGCAAAGGTATAATCATCGTAATCCCGAATTTGGCCCAAACAGGACAGCACGTGCTGCTGGGCCAACACTTGCTTCACTATAGCCTCGGCCGTCCTGCGGACGCGGGGGAGCTCCAGCGCCCGGCCGCAGCGGAGGTCCGTGAAAACCTCGGAGATAGCCTGAACCGCATCCTGAAAGACCTCTTCCGGGCCCCTCACTCTGCGGACAGCAGGTGGCTGGGGTAGCGGGGGCGGCAGGAACGGATCGCCCTCCACCCAAACCTCCCGCACCCCCAGATACTCCAGTTTGGGAATGAAACGCGCCTTGATGACGGCTCCCACATTGAGCAGCAGCCTTCCATCGGGAGCGGTTACTTCTCGGGCCACGACCATCCCAGGAACCAAGTCCGCCAGCTTCACCCGGTACATCGAAGTCCTCCCCTCCACCCCCTAAATTCTCCCTCTCCCAGACCCACCCTTTAGTGCGATTTCTTTATCTAATCAGACAAAAATAACCTTTCTGATAACTCTCCGGAGTCACTGGGGTGCCCTTTTTCCTCTTCCCGCAGCACGTCTCCCCGCCTGGTGCCGCTGCTCGCCACCGCCCCGGCCGGCAACTCCAAGGCCCACCGCGCCCCCGGGACTGGCAGCACAGCTCGGAACGGCTTTACACCGCAAAACACCGCTTTCACCCGGCCTTGCCGGTCTGCAAAGACGACGTCGATAGAAAACCGCATAAAAAAAGTATGGATGGCGTTGCACGGCCGGAGAATTAGGCCTTCCCCCGGGTGCAGGCCGCGGCACCCTAAAAGCCCCCACCCGCGCGCAAAAAAAGAGGAAGCAATCTGCGCTTCCTCCGCCAGAACCGTGCCTCGCGTGACATTGACCACCCGCACCCGCAAAGACTGCGCCATCCCGACAGGCCCCTTAGACCGCAGCAGCCCCGCTCAGCCTCTCCAGAAAGCCGAAGATCCCCGAACTGATCTCCTGACCCAAACCAGCAATGATCATGAGGCCTAAAATGAGGATGAGAGCAAAGAGGAGGCCGTACTCGATCACCCCTTGGCTTTCCCTTTCCTCGCAGAGCTTGTCCCACATAATCGGCTTCATTTGAACCTCCCCCCTATGGCGCTTTCTTCTCTATCCTAATTGAAAAAGCCCACCCGGCCTGCCGCGCCGAGAGGGCTTCCCCCCTGTAACTCCACCCCTTCTCCTGTCCTGACCCTGTCCGTTCAGCTCGGCGATCTTCGGCAGCCCGACTGTCATAGTCTTTCCGACCTTAGACTCGCGGCTTTGCGCCCTTCCCTTTCGGAAAGTTTGCCTTTTCGGATCGTTTTCGGATCGCTCTTTCTTTTTTAGGTACTTTAATTCTAGCGCAATGCTGGGAAATTTTCTATCGGGCGAAAGACCCACCCGTTTTTGGGACTATAGTCCTACTCCACCTCGACCAACCGCTCCTTCACCGCCAGCAGAACGGCCTGGGTCCTATCCTCCACCCCCAGCTTGCGGAAAAGGTTGGTCAGGTGATTCTTAACCGTCTTTTCGCTGATGGAAAGGGTGGAGGCGATGCGGGCATTGGTCATGCCGCTGGCCAGGCAAACCAGGATCTGGCGTTCCCGCTGGGTGAGACCGTAGGGGAAAGCGCCCCCTCGCGGCGCTCCCGCCCCCTCATCCGCGGCCAGGCGCCGGTACTCAGCCGCCAGGCGCGGCAAGAAGCGCTCGGGGTAGAAGGTTTCTCCCCTGGCCACAGCGCGGATGGCCTCGCCGATACCAGAGGGATCCACGTCTTTCAGCACGTAACCTTGGGCCCCCGCCTTGACCGCCTCTAAAAAATACTCCGACTGGTCGTGAATGGTCAAGACGATCACCGCCAGGCGAGGGTAGCGCTGGCGGAGGAGGCGGATGAGTTCCAGGCCGTTCAAACCGGGCATGGTGATGTCCACG
>JASBVW010000243.1 GCA_029961005.1 Bacillota bacterium | reverse complement strand
GCCTCGGGTAATTCGCGGAGGGCGATGGCCCCGCCGGTGGCTACGGCCATCAGAAAGTTTTCGTCAAAGAGCCGGCCGTGCAGGACATTCCTGAGGGCGGACCGGACCACCTTTCCGCCCACCAGGAAGTAGGCGGGCAGGAAGACCAGGTACTCGCCCAGGGCGAAGGGAGTGGCTTCCAGCCGGGGGCGGAAGAGCAGGCCCAGGGCGAAGAGGGCGGCGGCCAGGGCGATGGCGGCCAATTGCCTTCGGACTTGGGCGGCCTCGGGATCCGCGCACCTCTCGCAGGCCGGGCAGGCAGCTGTGGCGCATTCAGCCATGGTTTTTTCCTCCTTCGGCGGTCAATCAACTCGGCCGGATTCGCCGGTCCGGACGGCCGCGGGCTTATCGCCCTTCGGCGAAGTGCTCCTGCGCCTGGCGGATCAGGTTGATGATGTGGTCGTCGTCCAGGGTGTAAAAGACCATCTTCCCCTCGCGCCGGTACCTCACCAGCCGCAGGGCCTTGAGCAGGCGCAGGTGGTGGGAGACGGCGGGCAGGCTGATCTCCAAAAGTTCGGCCAGGTCGCAGACGCACAGCTCCTCCTGGGCCAAAAGGTAGATGATCCGGGTGCGCGTCTCGTCCCCTAAAGCCTTGAAGACCTCTGAGAGCCCCGCCACCTCCAAAAGTTTCTCCTTCAGGTGGGCCGTCTTCTCCCGGCGCGGGGCGAAGTCGTCGCACAAATCCTGCCGTCCGGCGCGCTGAGCCCCTTCTGAACTCCTTGGCATAGGCCCCTCCCACCCCGACACTATGATTAAACAATTAAGCAGCTATTTAAGTTTAGTATAAGAGTGTGCCCCTCGCGGTGTCAAGGCGCGGCCGTGGAGTACTTTGGCAGGGTTTTCCCGCTGCGCAGCGAATCTAGGCAAGAACAGCGCCGGACATTTCTCCCGGTAAAAAACGGCAGCATATACTACCCGTAGGTTTCCTGAGGCTTGAAGGAGGAGTCAGCGAGCATGCCTACCTTGGTTTATTTAGGCCCGCCGGGGACCTTCTCCGAAGAGGCGGCCCTCTGCTACGCGCGGGGGCGGAGCGACCTGTGGCAGTGCCCGGTCGCTCGCTGTGGGACGTGGTGGAGGCCGTAGCGGAAGGAAGGGCTGACCTGGCTGTCGCTCCCCTGGAGAATTCCATCGAGGGGTCGGTCCCGCTGACCCTGGACCTGCTCCTGCGCCACCCCGGGATACGGGTGGTGGGGGAGGTAATCCTGCCGGTAGCGCACCACTTGGCGGCGGGGCCGGGAGTGACCCTGGCGGAGGTGCGGGAGGTCATCTCCCACCCCCACGCCCTGGCTCAGTGCCGGGAGTACCTGCGCCGGCGCCTGCCGGAGGCGGTTCAGGTGCCGGCGGCCAGCACCGCGGAGGCAGCGGCGGAGGTGGCCCGCCGGCCGGCGGGGCGAGCCGCCATCACCACCAGAGCGGCGGTCGAGCGGTACGGCCTGACCCTCCTGGAAGAGGAGATCCAGGACCTGCGGGACAACGTGACCCGTTTCATCGTTCTGGGCCGGGGAGAGGTGCCGCGGCGCACGGGGCGGGATAAGACCTCTTTGGTCCTCTCCACGCTCAGCGACCGCCCCGGGGCCCTCTACCGCATCCTGCGCGAGTTCGCCGTGCGGGAGATCAACCTGACCCGCATCGAGTCCCGGCCTGCCAAGACCATGCTGGGAGAGTACCTCTTTTTCATCGATTTTGAGGGGCACCAGGAGGAGGAGCCGGTGCGGGCGGCCCTGGAGGCCGTGCGGCCGCTTACTTCGTTCTTCCGCATCCTGGGTTCCTTCCCCCGCGGAGGTGAAGCGGCGTGCCAGGAGAAGGAGGACGGGGAGAAGACCGGAGGGGCGGAGCTGGGGAAGCGCTCCGGGTGATAATCGACCGCAACGAGGTGCTGCGCTACTTGGGTTACCGCCGGGGCCGCACGGAGGTGACGCCGGAGGTGGAGGCCCTCCTGGCGGAAGCCGAAGAGCGCGCCCGCGCCCTGGCCCGCCCGCAAGGGGTGTGGACCACCCTGGAGGTGGCCTCTGCCTCTCCGGAGGCCATCCGGCTGCAGGGGGTTGACCTGGCCGTGACGGGCCGGCGGACGGTGGAGTTCTTCGCCGGCGCCCGCCGCCTGACCGTGCTGGTGGTGACCATCGGGCCGGCCTTGGAAGAGGAGGTGGCGGAGCTCTTCCGGCGCGGGGAGTGGGCCCGGGCCACCGCCCTGGACGCCGCGGGCTCCGAGGCCGCCGATGAGCTGGCGGCCCAGGTGGAAGAGCTGGTGCGGCAGGAGGCGGCAGGGGCCGGCTATGAGATCACCCCCCGCTTCTCCCCCGGCTACAGCGACTGGTCCCTCTCCGCTCAGGCCCCCTTGGTGGCGGCAGCCGGGGGGGAGAGGATCGGCGTCCGCGTCAATGAGGCCTTCCTGCTCATTCCCCGCAAGTCGGTCTCGGCCGCCATCGGTTGGCGGCCCCTTAATTCCAAGTAAAAAGGCCACCATAAAAGCATTTCCTTCCCTGGTGGAACTTTGTCTCCCCTTATTCCCGTTATTCATAGCGAAAAAGGGGGGATTTTTTTGAGGCGCATTCCTCTTCTGGTGGCGGTGGCAGCGCTGGCGACCTTCTCTCTGGCGGCGGTTGGAGGGAAGACAGCCGCTGAGGAAGCTCCGTTGCGCTTTCAGAGTCTGACGGTGGCTGTGCAGCCGGAGTACGATACGCGGGAGGTCTTGGTGATCCAAGAGGGCGAGCTTCTTCCCGCAGGAAAAGGGCCTTACGCCGGGTACATCCGCTTTGCTATCCCGAAGGGGGCCAGTATCGATATGGCCTGTCAAGTGGCGGACAACGGCAATCATTACTGTCAGCTCTACGAGCTAGAAGACAAGGGGGAGTATGCAGAGCTGCGCTGGCGCCCCGGCGAGGCCATTGGCGACAAGCCGTATCGGGCCTACCTCAAGTTTTACTACAACCCC
>JASBVW010000242.1 GCA_029961005.1 Bacillota bacterium | reverse complement strand
TCTGGTGACCCCTTTGGGCTGGTTGGAGAGGGTGCCTACCTATAAAGAACAACTGCAGCAGCTGTCGGGGCGCGAGATCGCCACGTACGGCTTCCTAGGTTATCCGGTGCTGATGGCCGCTGACATCCTGGCTTACAAGGCCAGCACCGTCCCGGTGGGGGAGGACCAGCTGCCTCATCTGGAATTGACGCGGGAGATCGTGCGGCGGTTTAATTACCTGTATGGGCCCGTCTTCCCGGAGCCGCAGGCCAAACTGACCAAGGTCACCCTCCTCCCCGGGTTGGACGGGCGCAAGATGAGCAAGAGCTACGGCAACTACCTGGAGCTGCGGGCTTCCGAGGAAGAGGTGGCGCAAAAGGTACAGCAAATGGTCACCGATCCCGCCCGCATCCATAAATCCGATCCGGGCCATCCCGAGGTCTGCAGCGTCTTCGCCTACCACCAGGCCTTCAACGCCCAAAGTCGGGAGGTGGAAGAGGCCTGCCGCGGTGCTGCCGTAGGCTGCGTAGAGTGCAAGAGGAACCTGGCGCAGCTTCTGAACCAGCACCTGGCTCCCTTCCGGGAGCGCCGGCGCCGGTTGGAGGAAGACCCCGACCTGGTGTGGAACATCCTGGAGGAGGGAGCGCGCCGCGCCCGCCCCTTGGCCGAGGCCACTTTGGTCGAGGTGCGAAAGGCGATGCGCCTCACCTGAGGCGGCTCCGGGGCAGGGGAGGCTGGGGGAGGGAAAGGGGAGCGCGATGGGATATGTGGTGCAGCTAGAGGTCTTCACTGGGCCCATGGACCTCCTCCTTCACCTGGTCCAAAAAGAGCAGGTCAGCATCTACGACATCCCCATCGCCCGCATCACCGAAGAGTATCTGCGGTACTTGGAGACCCTTCACGAGCTGGACCTGGACGTCATTTCGGACTTCCTGGTGATTGCCGCCACTCTCATCCAGATTAAAGCCAGCCTCCTGGTGCCTCAGCCGCCGGAAACAGGCTCCGCTGCTCCAGCCGCGGAAGAAGAGGGCCCCGACCTGCGCGCCCAGCTGGTGCAACGGCTGCTGGTCTACAAAAAATATCGGCAGGCCGCTGAGAAACTGCGGACCTGTTTGGAGGCGCGCAACGCCCGCTACACCAGGTGGCCGGGGCATCGCCAGCTTCCGCCCGCCCCCGGAGAGCGGGAAGAAGCTCTGCCGGAGCTACCGGTCGACGTCTGGGGTTTGAGGGACCTGGTGCGCCAGCTTTTGGCCCAGAGCCAAAAACCGGAGCCGGTGCACGCCGTGGCTCCAGAGAAGACCTCCCTCCGCCGGCGCATCCGCGAGGTCCTGCGCTCCCTGAAGGCGAAACGGGAACTCCTCTTTTCCGAGCTCTTGCCGCATCCCGGCCCGCCGCGCCTGGAGATAGTCATAACCTTCCTGGCCGTGCTGGAACTCCTTCGCGCCGGGCTGGTGGCGGCTTACCAAGCCACCCCTTTGGCTCAGTTGCGGCTGGCTTACCTTCCTCGCACCGCTGCTAAAAGGGGGAGTGGGTCGTGAATCCCTCGGAGGCCAGAGCGATTTTGGAGGCCCTCATCTTTGCCGCCGTGGAACCTCTCCCGGTGGAGAAAGCCGCCCGTATCCTGGGCCTGGACGAGGCCACGGTGCGGCGGCTGGCAGAGCAGATCAAAGCCGATTGCCAAGCCCCAGACCGGGGGCTGACGCTAGAGGAGGTGGCCGGAGGCCTGCAACTGGTCACCAAGCCCCAATACGCCCCCTACTTAGCCCAGTTAGGGCGAGCCGACCGGCCTACAGCGTTGACCCCGGCCGCCCTGGAGACTCTGGCTATCATAGCCTATCGCCAGCCCGTCTCGAAGGCGGAGATCGAAGAGATCCGAGGGGTCAGGGTAGAGGGAGTGCTCCACAACCTGGAGGAACGGGGGTTTATTGTGGAGGTGGGCCGCAAGGACGCCCCCGGCCGGCCCATCCTCTACGGGACGACCGAGCTCTTTCTAAAGGCCTTTGGCCTGCGCAGCCTGGCTGACCTTCCTCCCTTAGAAGAAGAGGAATTTCGCTTGGTAGAGCCGCAAAGTTAAGCTCCAGCCAGCGGTTACCCGGGGGCGATCCCGGGGAGAATACCCCTGAGAAGCCCAAGACCCCAGGCTCCGGCGGGAAGTGGTGGCGGTGTCTCCCTGGTGGACGATAGGACTGCTTTTGGCAGTAGGAGCAGCGGAGGTGCTCTTTCTACCCGTCTCCCTGGAGATCTTCTACCGGCGCACCAGCTCTCTCTCCCAGCTCACGGTGCACCTGCGCCTGCTCGGTTGCGTGCTCTACCGCCAGACTGCCCGCCGCGAACGGTCTGAGGCCGACCGGGCAGAAAACCTCCTCGGGCCCTGGGAGCGCTGGTTACGGCTGGCCAGGGACCTCTGGCGAGAGGAGCCTTCGGCGGAGGTAATGCAGTCCTTCCTGCCCCGGGAAAGCCTGATCGTCCGGTTTCTCCTGCGCCTGCGCCCTCGGGTGCTGCTCTTTCGGTGGGCCACTTCCGTAGGGACTGTCGATCCTGCCTTGACGGCTTTGCTGGTCGGGCCGCTCTGGTTCGTCCACGGCGTCGTCCTACGCCAGCTCACCCGCTGCCTGCCCTTTCTCACCCGCCCCCGCGTGACGGTGCGGCCCCACTTCACTGAACCCGGCCTCCGGGTGGCCCTCCACTGCATACTGACGGCCCGGGTGGGCCATATTATCCTTGCCGGGTGGAGAACCCTTGGGCCGGCCTTAAAGAGGGAGGGAGTAAAGTGAACGGCCAGCATCCCATCGAAGCCCTCATGAAGACCACCCTGGAAAGCATCAAAAACATGGTGGACGTCAATACCATCATCGGCGATCCCGTCGAGACACCCGACGGGAAGGTGATCATGCCCATCTCCCGGGTCACCTTCGGCTTTGCGGCGGGGGGTACGGAGTTTGAAGCCGGCGAGGCCTCCCAAGAAAGGGAGGGAGCTGCCCCGGGCGGGGCAGCGGAGAAGGA
>JASBVW010000241.1 GCA_029961005.1 Bacillota bacterium | reverse complement strand
TGATCTGCATCACCCCGATGCGGTACGTCCTGGCAGCTCCCCAGACCGCCGCCCCCGCAGACAGAACCAGAGCCAGGACGAGCAGCAGAACCATCCCGACTCTGGTTCCAGCTTCCCACCTCATCTTCCTACTCACTCCTCTTCGCCTCCTTCGCAGAATTTCCTGCCTCCTCGGCCGTCTCCCGCTCCACCGGGCGCCCGAAGGCGGCCTCTTATACGCGCAGGATGAGGGAAATAAGCCTACCCCTTGCCAGCGGCTTGCGGGCGATTTAAGGCTAATATTAGACGAAGAAGATGGCACTCCTGCCATCTTTCGTCCGAAAAACTTCAGGTAAATGACGGATTGGCGGCGGAAATCGCTTAACCCCTCGTCGGCTCCTCCTCTGCCGGTTGGCGCACCGTCACCCGGTAGGTGAGGGCAGCCGTGCCGCGCAAGACGCCCGCCACCGAGCAGTACTTCTCCTGAGAGAGCCGCACGGCGTCCTCCAGGTCCTTCAGCCGCAGGTCGCGCCCGGTGAAGACGTACTCCATCTCCACCTCGGTAAAGACCTTGGGGTGCTCCTGGGCCCGTTGGGCCTTGAGGCGGATTTCAAAGGCATCCACTGTCACGCGCTTCTTGCGCAGGATGGAGACCACATCCATCCCGCTGCAGCCGCCCAGGGCCATCAGGACCAATTCCATGGGCGTAGGCGCCGCCTGGGTTCCGCCCGCCGCCGGGCTGCCGTCCATAGCTATCCAGTGGTTGCTCTCGCCCCGCCCGAGAAAGGTCAGGCCGTCCACGAATCGCACCGTCGCTTCCATTGTTTTCCACCCCCAGGCCAGAGATTAGTTTGCCCTGTAATTTCGGAGGGGGAAGGAATAATTCCTCTTTTGGCGAATAATGGGAATTGGAGAGGGGGGACTCCGATGAGGGTGTGGAGTACGGCGGGGACCGCCGTGGCGCTGTGCGTTCTTCTGACAGCGGCCTCGGCGGCCTCTACTTCCTGGATTCGCGGCACCGCCCACGACTTCCGCGCCCCGGAGAAGGGGGGCCCCAACACCACTTATCCCCTCTTGGCGGAGCTAGCCGGAGACGACGCCTGCCGCGTCTGTCACGGCTCTTCGCCTCCCAATCGCGATCTCATCTCCCGCGCCAGCGCCTTCGAGCCTCAGGTCCGCCTGCTCTTGCCCGGCGCCGGCATTTGTATGGGGTGCCACGAAGGGGAAATTATTACCCCTTTAGGGACAGAGGAGATGCGCAACCCGCAGCGAATCGTCAGCAATAAGCGGCATCGCCGCCACCTCGTTTCTTTCCCTTATCCTCCGAGACCGGGGGTGGATCTGCCCTTCGTGGGCCGGGTGGTCAGGGACCGCGGAAAGGTGATGGTGGAAGGGCCCACAGGAGTGCGGCTCCCCCTGTACGTGGACCCGAAGACGAGGGAGACCACGGCCGGCTGCCTGACCTGCCACAACCACCACGTACCAGGCGACTCCGGGTACTTTCTGCGGACCAACACCGTACAAGAGCTGTGTCAGACCTGTCACGCCCCCCGGCGCTAAAGCCTTAAAGTCAAAGAGGAGTGTCGCTTGCTGATGCGAGGGTGCAGAACCGCGCAGCGGGGTTACGTCTTTCTCTGGGCCCTTTTCTTCGGCGTCTTTTCCTGGGCCGCCCGGTCCTCCCTGACCCCAGCCTCCGAGAGCCGGACCTTGGCGGTCTACCCCCCTCAGGTGCCCCAGGGCGGTCTGTTGCTGGCAGTCCTGCGGGAGCCCGGGGTAGACGCCCCCCCGGTGGGAGAGGCCGCCTTCTTGCCCCAGCCCGTCCCCTTCCATCGCTACCGCCAGCTCTGGGTGGCTCTGGTGGGGGTCAGCTACCGGACAGCCCCGGGGAGGTACACCCTTTCTTTGCGCCTTCCGGCTGGGAGCGAGGAGAGGTCGTGGACAGCCGAGGTGGAGGTCCTCCCGCGCTCCTTCCCCGTGGAAGAGCTCTCTCTTCCTCCAGCCCAACAGACCCTGCGCTCCCCCGACCGGCAAAAGGAGGATGCGGCCCGGTTGCAAGCAGCCCGGGCCGCATCCGCACCTTCCCCTCTCTGGGAAGGGCCGTTTCTCCTCCCCGTCTCGGGTCGGTTTAAGACCGGCTTCGGCGCCGTGCGCCGGGTCAACGGCTGGGAGACAGACCGCCACTCCGGGCTGGACATCGCCGCCCCCGCCGGCACCCCCGTTCGGGCCGCCAACGCGGGCATAGTGAGACTGGCCGCCCACCTGAACGCGAGCGGCCAGACCGTACTCCTCGACCATGGCTGGGGGCTGACCACCAGCTACAGCCACCTGGGGCGCCTCCTGGTGCGGGAGGGCCAGGCAGTCGGCAAGGGCGAGGTCATCGGGGAGGTGGGTTCCACCGGAGTCGCCACCGGCCCCCACCTGCACTGGGCCGTCAGCCTCCACGGGGTGTTCGTCGATCCCGCGCTCCTATTGGCCGCTGACCCCCTGGCGGGGCTCGACCAGGTGCAGTAGCCGCTCCAAAAACCGGTGCACCGCCCCGGGGGAAGGGAGGCGGTACCGGGCCAGGCTGGAGCGCTCTTCCTTTTCTTTTCCCACCAGGACCGTCACGCCTTCCCCACCCGCCAGGGCTGCAAAGGCATCCTCGTCGGTGCGGTCGTCCCCCAGGTAAAAGAAGACCGCCTCCGGCCAGAGGGCCTTCAGCGCCTCCACTGTTCGGCCTTTGTGCCAGCCCCGCCGCCGCACCTCTACCACCTTTTTGCCGTGCAACACCTCCAGGCCCTGCTCCTCCCAGCGCGGACGCCAACCCTCCACTTCCGCCAAAACCCGCCGGGTGCGGGTGGGCTCCGCCAGCCGGTAGTGCAGAGCCACTGCGCCTTTCTTGCGCTCCAGCAAAAATCCGTCCCCGGTCTGACGGTCCTCTCTTACCGGCGGAGGGTGCGCCAATCCCGCGAGCCGCGCAATCAGCGCCGCCATGCTCGTGCGTATGGCCATCGCCGCTCACTTCCTT
>JASBVW010000240.1 GCA_029961005.1 Bacillota bacterium | reverse complement strand
CTACCGGCTGTCTGTTCGGAGAACCCCAGGCTCTGGTAGAAATTGAAGACCGCTTGACCTGCGGTACTGATGAGTCCCCCGACAATAAAGGCCCAGAAGGCATTTTTGAAGAGCGGCGGGCGCGGCCGGTGCTGGTCGGCCAACTGCTGGTACTTCTCCTGAGCGCGCACCTTTTGGGGATCACGTTCCATCGACGGCGAAGGCCACCTGGACGTCGGCTTTGTACTCTACGATCTTTCCGTCGCGGACGTTGGCGGTCATATTGGTCACCTCAACGCCCGTGATGTTGCGCACCGTCTTAGCTGCCTGCGCCACTGCGTTCTCCACTGCATCCTGCCAACTGGTGGGGGACTCCCCGACCAGCTCGATCACTTTGACTACCGTCATGGTGCCTTCTCCTCCTCTCCGTTGGGTTGCAACGTTATTATGCGCTCACTGCGGACTGCTCATGCAGACAAAAAGAGCGCCCGCCCGCTCAGGCGGCGCTCTCGGATCTGACGGGTGCTTAGGTTTTAGTCGGTCCTCCTAACGGGGTTGAACGATCAGTTTGATGGCCGTCCTCTCCTCCCCGTCGATCTGGATATCCGTGAAGGCAGGGATGCAAACGAGATCGACTCCGCTGGGAGCCACAAATCCTCGGGCGATAGCCACCGCCTTCACCGCCTGATTCAAGGCTCCCGCCCCGATGGCTTGGATTTCGGCCCCTCCCCTTTCCCTGAGTACTCCGGCCAACGCCCCCGCCACGGAATTGGGATTGGACTTTGCTGAAACCTTCAGTACCTCCATAACTGTCACGTACCCCCCTTTTGACCTGCTTTCCGGCTGTGAAAAACCTTTTGGTGTAATTAATTTTTGGCAGGAAGGGGCAAAATTCCTCTTTTTATAACCATAAATTTCCCGAGAGTATCTGACGCCAATCTTCAATTTCCGACCTCTAACTTCCAACCTCCAACTTCACCGTTTCGATCGCCAAAGCCCGCCCGCTCTTCCGCTCTACAGTCACGAGGCACCCCTGGATCTCCACCGGGCTGCCCGCCACCTCAAACCTGACCGGCAATTGGGTGAGAAAGCGCTGGATAATAGGCTCTTTCTTGACCCCCAAGACCGCCTGGACGGGGCCGGTCATGCCCAAGTCCGTGATGTAGGCGGTTCCACCGGGGAGAATCCGCGCATCTGCCGTGGGAACGTGGGTATGGGTTCCGACCACCGCGCTGACCTGTCCATCCAGGAACCACCCCAGAGCGATCTTCTCCGCTGTGGCTTCAGCGTGGAAATCCACCACAATGATGGGCGTTTTGGCTCGCAGCGCCTCCACCTGCGCCTGAGCGGCGCGAAAGGGGCAGTCCAGGTTCTCCATGAAGACCCGCCCGGCCAGGTTGAGCACCCCTACTTCTATCCCTCCGGGGGTGGTGAGCACAGTGGAGCCGCGCCCGGGCACGCCGGGGGGATAATTAGCCGGCCGGAGCAACCAATCCGCCTGGTCGATGAACTCGTACACCTCTTTCTTGTCCCAGATGTGGTTGCCGCTGGTCAGGCAGTCCACCCCCGCCGCGCGCAGCTCCTCCGCCACGGGGAGGGTCAAGCCAAAACCTCCGGCTGCGTTCTCGACGTTGGCTATGACCAAATCCACCCTCTGCCGCTGGCGGAGGTTGCCCAGCTCCTGCTGTAGAGCTCGCCTGCCCGGGCGGCCCACCACATCGCCCAGACAAAGGATGCGCACCGTCTCCACCGGTCTTCACTCCCATCCTCGCCTTTTTAAAGCATGCCCGTCCGCAACAAAAAAGGTGCCTTGCGGCACCTTTTTCTTCTCTTGCTCCCGCTTTCCTTCAGCCCTTGCGATCGGAAACGCGCTCCCCTTTATTGAAGACGAAGACTCGGCCCTCTTCCCGAAAGCCAATCAGATCCTTTTCCAGCTTGGACTCCCGCATATCCTCCAGCATGTGTTCGATCATCTCTTCCTGGAAGAGCCGCTCCTCCTCCTGGAGCGGTTCATTCTCTTCGGTTAGTAAGACATCGCTAAACTCATCCCGCACCAGCCCGGTAAAGAGGGAGATCTCTTCCTGGCTGAGGGTGGCGATGTCCCGTTTAAGCTCCAGGAGGGTAAAATTGCGATAGACTTGCCTTTCTAGCTCAAAGACCAGCGGTTCCCGTCCGGTCAAGCCGTAAAAGGCCTGCAAGCTTTCGCGGAAGAGAGCAAAGAACCTTCTTTGACGCTCCCGGGGTGGAACTACCTTGAGGATAAAGGTAAACTTCAAGGTCTGAGCTTCTGGATTGTAGCGGACCGTGCCCACCTCCGGATATCGCACCAGGATGGAGATAAGAAGACCAATGCTGTTCTGAAGCCCACTGTCTTCGGCCATATGGGCTGGTATGGCCTGGTAAGAGCGCTTATTCAATCCCATATCCGTTCACCATCCTTTTCCCGGCTGCCTATCACTTCGCCAGAGCCACTTCTTTTCCTCCCCCGGTCCTGCGGCAGCTTTTAGGCCCGGGGTTATGGTCAAAGTGCCGCCTTGCCCTGCAAGGCGGCACCAGAGATGCGAACGGTTTATTTGGCGTACTCGACCACCCTCGTCTCCCGGATGACCGTGACCTTGATCTGACCCGGATACTCCAACTCTTCTTCTATTTTTTTCACGATGTCGCGGGCCACCCGGGCCGCCATGACGTCGTCAATCTTGTCCGGTTTGACCATGATGCGGATCTCCCGCCCCGCCTGGATGGCATAAGCCTTCTCCACACCTTCAAAGGAGTCGGCAATGCTCTCCAGCTTCTCCAGCCTTTTGATGTAGGCTTCCAGAGTTTCACGGCGCGCCCCGGGCCGCGCAGCTGAGATGGCATCTGCCGCCGCCACCAGGACGGCCACGATGCTCCGCGGCTCTTCGTCCCCGTGATGCGCGGCAATGGCGTGCACGATGGCTGGCGCTTCGCGGTACCGCTTGGCCAGCTCAACCCCAATCTGGACGTGTGACCCTTCCATCTCGTGGTCTA
>JASBVW010000239.1 GCA_029961005.1 Bacillota bacterium | reverse complement strand
CGCCAGCGCCCAAATGCCTACCCACGCCCCCAGGGGAAAGACCGGTATGAGCCAGAAACACCGCTCCATCGCGCACTACCCCCTCCAGCCAGGACGATGGCATTACTGTTTATGGCTGATCTGCCAGGATTTGGTGGCTATTATAGCACGGGGGCAAGCTATCTGTCAAGCGCAGCTTTTTAAAACTTTGCCAATAATCAGTAATCTTCCTGGCCAAAGGCAGCCGCCCGGACCGAAAAATAAAAAAACAGCCCGCACCTGCGTTCTGTTTCAGCTTCAAAGCGCTCTCCGCCCTGGCCTTCCAGAGGAAGCAGGCCGAGTGGCGCCGGGACGAGCCGCGCTCAGCCGGGGCAGAGCGGGCTACCTGCCGGTGCGGATCATCCGGGCAAACTCCTCGGGCAGGCCGGCCGCGACCACGGCGGAGGCCGTGGCCTCCACGTCGTAGCTCACTAAGGGGAACTCCACCGCCAGGGGCTTCGTCCGCTCAGCGGGGATCTCCAGGAGGGCGTAGGTGGCCTCGGGGCAACCGTGCTTGGGCTTACCGGCGCTGCCGGCGTTCACCACGTCCCAGCTTCGTTCCCCCACCGAGAGGGAGCGGTGGTAGGGGAGGTGGGTGTGGCCGCAGAGGAGGAGGTCGCACTCCGCCTCCTCCAGCATCCGGGCCAGCTCCTCCTCTGGGAAGTCTTCCCACAGGTACTCGTTCAGCCGCCGCGGGCTACCGTGCACCATCAGCACCCGCCGCCCGCCGATCTCCCGCCGGTATTCCCGGGGCAGTTGCATCAAGAAGGAACGCGCCTCCTCCGCCAGGTGCTGAACGGTCCAGGTCAGGGAGATCTGGCCGAGCTCAAAGGACCGCTGATCCGGAAAATCACACCCGCACTGAATGCGGCGCAAGGCTACGGCGTCGTCGTAGTTGCCCAGGACGGTGGGAAGGCCTCGGCGCCCGAGCTCTGCCACCACCTCAGAGGGAAAGGGCAGGTAACCTACCAGGTCCCCGGCGCACCAAATCTCTTCCGCCCCCCGCCGCTCCGCGTCCTGCAGCACCGCCTCCAGGGCGGCCAGGTTTCCGTGGACATCCGCTATGACCGCCAGCCGCATGCTCTCCCACCTCCAGCCCTCTGCCCTCTTGCCTTTAATCCTAACTAAGCGGCCGGCCAGGGTCAAGGAAGCGGGCGCAACGTTAACCAAACTTTAAGGCCGGGCGCAGGCTTTCCCCTCCCCGTTCTTTCTTGGTATAATGGGGGCAGTGAGAAGATCAGAGCGCCCGGGCGCGCAGAAAGGAGACCCACCATGGCCCTAGGGCACCCGCCCATTTCGGAAGCAGGACAGCGGAGTATCGTCGCGGCACCAGCTTATATCGTCCGCGTCTGCCGATCGGCCTTCGGCTGCCCCCGAGCTTTGTGCGATGGCGCCGCTTTGCGGGACGAAGCGGTGCTCCGCCTGGAAGCAGCCCGGCTGGAGGAGCTCCTCCGCCAACGCGTCTCCGGGCCCATCCTCACCCACCACAAGTTTCGCCTGGCCATAGCCGGCTGCCCCAACGCCTGTTCCGAACCCCAAATTGCAGACTTCGGTCTGGTGGGGCAGGTTGACCCCTATCCCATCCCCGACCGCTGTACCGGCTGCGGCGCCTGCCAGCGGGCCTGCCTCGAGGGAGCGGTGGAGGTCGGCCCCGCAGGACCCGTCTTCGACCGGAAACTTTGCGTGGGCTGCGGCGACTGCTGCGCTGCCTGCCCCTCCGGCGCCATTGCCGGAGAAAAGGGCTTCCGGGTGCTGGTGGGAGGAAAGCTGGGGCGACACCCCAGGCTGGCCGATACCTGGTTGGAGCGGGCGGACGAGGCAAGAGCCTGGCAGGCCTTGGCGGCCGTACTGGAGCTCTGGCGCACCCACGGGGAGAAAGGCGAGCGGATAGGCACCCTGCTCCAGCGGCTGGGCACCGCGGCTCTGCCTCGCCTCCTTCCGCCTTCCGCCCCCGCCCAAGAGATCCCAAGGAGTTGAGCGGGAGTGGCATCCATCAAACAAGCCAGGGAGCGCCTGCCCAGCGCATTCATCTCCAGGCTCCAGGAGGTCTTTCCCGCCCCGCTGGTGGATCAGATCCTGGACGGCTTGTCCAGAGACCGCCGCCCCACACTGCGGATCAACACCCTCAAGGCCGACGGGCGGGCGGTCATGAGGGCCCTGGCTCAAGCCGGGATCAAGTTCGAGCGGGTTTTATGGTATCCGGAAGCCCTCGTGATCAAAGAGAAAAAGGAGAAGGACCTGGAGGCCCTTCCCCTCTATCAAGAGGGACAAATTTACCTGCAAAGCCTTTCCAGCATGCTCCCGCCCCTCTTTTTGCAACCCCGCCCGGGAGAAAAGGTCCTGGACCTGGCGGCAGCCCCGGGCAGCAAGACCACCCAGCTGGCCGCCTTGATGAAGAACCGCGGCTTTATCCTGGCCAACGACTCCAATCCGATTCGCCTGGAGCGTTTGCGCTTCAACCTGCGCCGCCAAGGAGTGGAGATCGCCCAGGTGCGCTGCGGAGACGGAACTACCCTGGGCCGGGAGTACCCCGCCTTCTTCGACAAAGTACTGCTCGATGCGCCGTGTAGCGGAGAGGGGCTCTTCCTGGTTGGGCAGCCCCGGACCTGGCGGCACTGGACGGTCAAGCTAGTGGCTCGGATGGCCGCCCGGCAAAAAAAGCTCCTGGCTTCGGGCCTCCGAGCCCTGCGCCCCGGCGGGACCCTGGTCTACTCCACCTGTACCCTCTCCCCCGAAGAGAACGAAGAGGTGGTGGCCTGGGCCCTGACACAGTTCCCAGGGGAGCTGGAGGTCCTGGAGCCGCCGCTCTGCCCCCCGGGCTCTCTCCCGGGGCTGACCGCGCTGCCGGAGAGGGAGCTCCCCCCTTCCCTCTGCCGAACGCGGCGGATCCTTCCTTCCTCCACCATGGAAGGCTTCTTCCTCGCCGTGCTGCGCCGGGTTCCCGGGTCGGCGCAAAACCCCCTGCCAGCGCCAGAAGGGCCA
>JASBVW010000238.1 GCA_029961005.1 Bacillota bacterium | reverse complement strand
GCGCTTTTTGGCTGCCCGGGGGGGTCGGGGCGGCCGGGGGAATGCCAGTTTTGCCTCCCCCAGCCATCAGGCGCCCCGCTTCGCCGAGCGGGGAGAACCGGGGGAAGCCTATTGGTACCGGCTGGAGCTAAAACTCCTGGCGGACGTGGGATTGGTGGGCTACCCCAATGCCGGCAAGTCCACCCTCCTCTCGCGGGTCTCGGCCGCCCGGCCGAAGGTGGCGCCCTACCCTTTCACCACGCTGGAGCCCCACCTGGGAGTGGTGGACCTGGGGGAAGGGGAGGGGTTCGTCCTGGCGGACATCCCCGGCCTGATCGAGGGAGCCCACGCCGGGGCGGGGTTGGGGCACGAATTCCTCCGGCACGTAGAGCGGACCCTGCTCCTCGTCCACGTGGTGGACGGGTCCGGCCTCTCCGGGCGCGACCCCTGGGAGGATTTTTTACACATCAACGAGGAGCTGCGGCTCTTCAACCCGGAGTTGGCCCAAAAGCCTCAGGTGGTGGCCATCAATAAAATGGATTTGGCGGAGGCGCGGGCCCACCTGCCCGCCCTGGCGGAGCGGCTGGAGGCCGCCGGCTTCCCTTTCGTCCCCATCTCGGCGGCCACGGGGGAGGGCATACCCCAGCTGCTGCAAGCGGTGCGCGAAAGGTTGCTGCCGCTGCGCCAGCGCCTGGCGGAAGAGCTGGCCCAAAAGGGCCGGGCAGAGGTGCTCTTCCGGCCCGCGGCGCCGGCACCACCATCCGTCCTCCAAGTCAGGCGGGAAGGGGAGATCTTTGTCCTGGAGAGCCCGGAGGTGGAGCGGTTGGTGGCCATGACCGACCTGGAGAACCCTGAGGCCCTGCGCTTTTTCCAGCGAGCCCTGGAGCGGCGCGGCGTCCTGGCGGCGTTACAGGAAGCGGGCGTCCGCCCCGGGGATACCGTGCGGGTGGGGCAGCAGGAGTTTGAGTTTGTAGAAAATCTGTGGGGGAAGGGACGGGAGTGCTGATGGAGCGCGATTGCCTTCCGCGCGGCGCGGCGCATAGTCGTTAAAGTAGGGACCAGTACGGTAACGGCTGCGGACGGGCAGCCCAATCGGCGGCGGTTGGCGGAGCTGGCGGCCCAGATCGCGGAGCTCTTGGCGGGCGGGCGAGCGGTGGTGCTGGTGACGTCCGGAGCCATCGGGGCCGGGCGCGGCCGCCTGGGCTGGGAGGGGCGGAAAAAGCGCCTGAGCATCCCAGAAAAGCAAGCAGCGGCCGCGGTGGGGCAGCCGCTCTTGATGCAGGTTTACGAAGGGCTCTTTCAGGAGCTGGGCCTGACGGTGGCCCAGGTCCTCCTGACGCGAGGGGATGTGGCTGACCGGCAGCGGTACCTCAATGCCCGCCACACCCTCTCCACCCTCTTGGACCACGGCGTGGTGCCCATTATCAATGAAAACGACACGGTGGCGGTAGAGGAGCTCAAATTCGGAGACAACGACACTCTTTCCGCCCTGGTGGCCAGCCTCTTGGAGGCCGACCTTTTGGTCCTCCTCACCGACACGGAAGGGCTCTATACCGCCGATCCGCGGGTGGATCCCGCAGCCCGCCTGATTCACACGGTGGAAAGGATCACCCCGGAGCTAGAGGCGGCAGCCGGCGGGGCCGGAACTCCGGGGGCGACGGGCGGCATGGTGACTAAGCTCCAGGCGGCGCGGGTGGCCACCGCCAGCGGCATACCGGTGGTCATCGCCTCCAGCGCCGCACCGCGCGTCCTTTTGCGCCTGCTGGAAGGAGAGGAGCTGGGGACGTACTTTGTCCCGGAGACCGGCCGCCTCCAGGCGCGCAAGCGCTGGATTGCCTTTCACCTGCGGCCGGTGGGGGCGGTGCGCGTGGACGACGGGGCGAAGGAGGCGCTCCTCTACCGGGGCAAGAGCCTTCTGCCCCGAGGAGTGGTGGGAGTGGAAGGGGAGTTCGAGCACGGCGATCCGGTGAGTGTCCAGGCTTTGGACGGGCAGGAGTTTGCGCGCGGCCTGGTGAACTACAGCGCTGCAGAGCTGCGGCTGATTGCCGGCCACAAAACATCCGAGATCGAAGCCATTCTCGGGTACAAGGGCTATGAGGAAGTGATTCACCGCGACAACCTGGCCTGCTTCAATGGGGCCGGAAAGGGAGGGGCTTGTCAGTGACGGGAGAGGGGGCTCTGCGCGCGGAGCTGGAAGAGATGGGCCGCCGGGCTAAGGCTGCCGCTGCCACCCTGGCCCGCCTTTCCAGTGCGCAGAAAGAAGAGGCTTTGCGGGCCATGGCCCGCCGGCTGCGCGAGAAGCGGGGAGAAGTCCTGCAGGCCAACGCCGCCGACCTGGAGGCGGCCCGGCAGGCGGGGCTTTCCCCGGCGCTGCTGGACCGCCTGACGCTGAATGAGCGGCGCCTGGAGGCGGTAGAACAGGGCCTTTTGGAGGTGGCGGCTTTACCGGACCCGGTGGGCGAGGTGGAAGCCATGTGGCTGCGGCCCAACGGGCTGCGGGTGGGGCGGATGCGGGTTCCGCTGGGCGTGGTGGGCATGGTCTACGAGGCCCGCCCCAACGTAACAGTGGATGCCGCCGGGCTCTGCCTGAAGTCCGGAAATGCCGTGGTCCTGCGAGGCGGCAGCGAGGCCAGGCGCTCCAACCTGGCCCTGGTGGAGGTGCTCCAGGAGGCCTTGCGGGAGGCGGGTTTGCCTGCCGAGGCCGTGCAGATGGTCAGGAGTACTGATCGAGCCGCTGTGGGAATCTTGGGGCGGCTGAACGAGTACATCGACGTGATCATCGCCCGGGGCGGAGAGGGGCTGATGCAGGCCTTAGAGGGAGCCACCGTGCCGCTCTTCCGCCACGGCAAGGGGGTCTGCCACGTGTACGTGGACGAAGCGGCGGACCTGGCCATGGCCTCGGAGATCGCCTTCAACGCCAAGGTGCAGCGGCCCGGGGTCTGCAACGCCATGGAGACCCTGCTGGTGCATCAGGCGGTGGCGGAGCGGTTCCTCCCCGACTTCTGCCCGCGCCTGCGCGCAGC
>JASBVW010000237.1 GCA_029961005.1 Bacillota bacterium | reverse complement strand
GGAAGAGGCCCGAAAGGCCACGGCGTAGCCTCACGGCCCGGATTCGAGGTCCTCAGCCATGCCAGCGGTACCTCCGGGGGCCTACTTTTTCAATGCGACCGCTGGCCAGGGCCTGCTCCCAGCGTTTCCGGTCCAGCAAAAACAGAATCAGGTCCTCCTCGGCCGGGCGAACTTTGCGAGCAGGCGGGGCCTTTTCGGTTTGGGCCGCCCAGCGGGTATACAACCGGAGGGCCCTTTTTTGCAACTGCTCGACGTGTTCCTCGTATTTGACTTTCCGCATTTTGACACCCCCCGGGGCCTGGTACCATGGCCCTCTGGCGCTCGGGCATCATGATGCCATTGTATCATGATCTCACGACACTATAATTATACCAGGACTGGCGAAATTCTAATAGGATTCTCAGCGAGAGAGAAGGAAAGATCTCGGCCCCTGTGATTTGAGAAAAGGATTGACCAGACCCGGGTTTGGCGTTAGTATTAAAGAAAGGTTTGGCGTGGCCCAGGTTCCAGGGCCGGTTTTTTTCACCAGTGGACTGGGGGGAGATGGCATGTCTTGGCAGGTTCAGACCCGCCCGGCGGCGGGAGCGGGGAGGCGCAGCGACGCAGTCAAGGCGGGGCTGCAGCGCGCCCCGCATCGCTCGCTCTTCAAGGCCATGGGGTATACGGACCGGGAGCTGGCGCGCCCCCTGATCGGGATCGCCAACTCGGCCAACGAGATCATCCCCGGCCACATCCACTTGGATAAGATTGCGGAGGCGGTGAAGGCCGGGGTGTACCTGGCGGGCGGGACGCCCGTAGAGTTTGGCGTCATCGGCATCTGCGACGGCATCGCCATGGGGCACGAGGGGATGCACTACTCCCTGGCCTCCAGCGAGCTGATCGCCGACTCGGTGGAGTCCATGGCCCGGGCCCACGGCTTTGACGGCCTGGTGCTCATCCCTAACTGCGACAAGATCGTCCCCGGGATGCTGATGGCGGCGGCGCGCCTGGACCTGCCGGCCATCGTGGTCAGCGGCGGGCCCATGCTGGCCGGACGGCTGAACGGCCAGGACATCGACCTCAACACCGTCTTCGAGGGCGTGGGGGCGGTGGCGGCGGGGCGCCTGAGCGAGGAAGAGCTGGCGGCGCTGGAAGAGGCGGCCTGCCCCGGCTGCGGCTCCTGTTCCGGGATGTTCACCGCCAACTCCATGAACTGCCTGACCGAGGTCCTGGGGTTGGGCCTGCCCGGCAACGGCACCATCCCGGCCGTGCACGCCGCCCGGATCCGCCTGGCCAAGGAGGCCGGGTACCGCATTGTGGAGCTGGTGGCGGAGGACCTGCGCCCCTCGGCCATCCTGACTGAGGCGGCCTTTCGCAACGCCCTGACGGTGGATATGGCCCTGGGCTGCTCCACCAATACCGTCCTGCACCTGACGGCCATCGCCCACGAGGCGGGGATTAAACTGGATCTGGACCTGATCAACGCCATCTCGGCCCGCACGCCCCACCTCTGTTCCCTCCGCCCCGCCGGGCCGCACCACTTACAAGACCTGGACGAGGCGGGGGGCATTCCGGCGGTGATGGCCGAGCTGGCGCGCCTGGGCCTTTTGGACCTGGAGGCCCGGGCGGTGACGGGGCCCACCCTGCGGGACCGGTTGGCGGGGGTGCGCAACCGCAACCCCGAGGTCATCCGACCGGCGGAGCGGGCCTACCACCGGGAGGGCGGGCTGGCCGTCCTGCGCGGCAACCTGGCCCCGGAGGGGGCGGTGGTCAAGCAGTCCGCCGTCTCCGAGAAGATGCTGCGCCATCGGGGGCCGGCCCGGGTCTTCGACTCCGAGCAGGCGGCGGTGGAGGCCATCCTGGGCGGCCGGATCCGGCCGGGCGACGTGATCGTCATCCGCTATGAGGGCCCCCGGGGCGGGCCGGGGATGCGGGAGATGCTCTTGCCCACCTCGGCCGTGGCGGGGATGGGGCTGGATGAGAGCGTGGCCCTCATCTCCGACGGGCGCTTCTCGGGTGCCACGCGCGGAGCCTCCATCGGACACATCTCGCCGGAAGCGGCGGAAGGGGGGCCCATCGCTCTGGTGCGGGAAGGGGATCCCATCGAGATCGACATCCCGGCCCGGCGCCTGACCCTGGTTGTCTCCGAGGAGGAGCTGGCCGCGCGCCGCGCCGCCTGGCAGCCGCCGCGCCCCCGCATCGAGCGGGGCTATTTGGCCCGGTACGCGCGCCTGGTCTCCTCGGCCAGCCGCGGAGCGGTGGTGGAGTAACAGGCCTGATTTGGGGAAAAAATAAGCCTTTTGCCTATTGACAAAAATCCTCCTCCCCTGTAGAATCGAAAGAAATATACCGCGATATGGCAAAAGGCGAAGAGGGGGACCAGTAGGCCCAGCGGGGCCTGCCACAGAGAGCCGGGCCAGGCTGAAACCCGGCGCAGGGCGTTGGGCTGAACTCCGCCCCCGAGCCGCCCTCCGAACGCCGGCTGGCGCGCGTGACTCGCTCAGCTGGCCAGTAGGCGGGGCCGGATTGACCGGCGGGGCCGATGGACCGCCGAGCACCCGTTATAGTGCCAGGGTACACCGTGGCCCGCGGGCAAGCCCAGAGCAGCCCTCCGCGCCCGGTTTCCTCCACAGGCCGGCGTGATCCGGCCAGCTGCGCCGTCTTCTCGGCCGGCAAGCAGCACTCAGGCAGGCCTGCGCCGCCGGAGTGGAAGCAGCTGAGAGGCGGCTCTGCGCTCCCGAGCGCCCGCGTCTCCGGTCGTACCTAGCGAGGCCGCTGCTGCGAGGCGGCGGCGAAGAAGGGTGGCACCGCGGAGGAAAGCTTCCTCTCGTCCCTGACCACATCGGAATCCGAATGTGGTTGGGGGTGAGAGGATTATTTTTCATTCAGCTTTGGCTTAAGAAAGCGGGGTAAACCGGATGAAACTCTCAGGAGCACAGATGCTGGTGGAAAGTCTGCAAAAAGAAAAGGTGGAGGTCGTCTTCGGCTACCCGGGAGGCGCCATCATGGAGGTCTACGACGCCCTCTTTGACTCGCCCATCCGGCACATC
>JASBVW010000236.1 GCA_029961005.1 Bacillota bacterium | reverse complement strand
TCCCTGGCGGTGAAGTTTTAAGCAGGTGGGTGAGGCCAGGCAGATAGGTGAAGGCCGGCGGTATCCGGGAGAGAAGGTCCTTAAATATTAGTCGGCGGTGACCACCCGCTCGGCCCACCAGGGCATCTCCAGTTCCTCCTTCTGTAATCTTTGCCGCCACTCTTCCTCGTTGAGCGGCCTCTCCAGGGGAGAGGTGGCTTCATAGTAGGTGTAGATGACTCCTGCTGCCAGGGGCCGAAAGCCGCTTTCCGCCCCTTTTGCTCCGGTTTGGGCCAGGATGAGCAAAGGCCGGCCGGTGCTTACCTGCAAAACCCTCTTTTTGGGCCAGTCCTCAAAGACGGTTGTTGGCTGAGTCTCCAGGGAAGCAGCGCCCTGGTCCGGGAAGAAGGCCAGCAGGTTCTTCAAGGCGGATCCGGCCTCCTGGGCGGTCTGGGGAGAGGGCAGGCGGTCGGGGCTGGCCAGGGCTTCCCCGGCTGCCCGCTCGAAGGCCGCCATGGCGGTGGAGTGCGCGACCAGGAAGTCCGCCGCCCTTACCGTTCCCCCATAATTCGTGATGAAGTTAATGAGGTTGTCGTCGATCAGCTTCAACGTGGCGAAGACCTGGGGCAAAGGCTCCACCAGGACCGCCGGGCCTTGCCCTTCTCCAGGGGCCTGGGAGGGCGGCTTCTCCAGGGGTTGAAACCGGCCCACGTCCACCGCCCAGTGGAAGTCGGCCCAGGCGCCCATGGCGGTCAGGAGGGCTTTGTTATCGTAGACGTTCATGACCTTGAAGGGGAAGGGCGCCTGTTCGGCCTTGCGCGCGAAGGTGTGGTAACAGGCCACCAGCCAGCCGTAGTAGTTCAAAGAAGCCAGGGAGTTCGGGACGGGGGCGCCGATGGCGCGGTTGATGTGTTCGACGTAGCTGGCTTCGTAGGCCATGAGCGAGCCGGAGACGATGTGGTAGGCGGAGCGGGACCCCAGCGTGACCATGATCTCCATGGGTTCGGGCAGGGTCCGGCCGCCCACAAAGGGATAGAGAACCTCCCGGTAGACGGGGGAGTCGTAGGCCGGCTCGTCGGGCAGGAGCCGGAGGCTGAGGTTTTTACGGAACCAGCCGTCGCCCAGAAAGACCTTCTTTTCTTTGAGCGCGATGTCATAGTCCGCTTTGACGCGGTCGATGAAGCGTTGCCTCAACCTGGCGTCGGCCAGGCTCAGGAGAGAATCGTCCTGGAAGACAATCCGATAGGCGGTAAGGTACCCGTGGGGCGAGATGGCCTCCTGCCGGGCGTAAAGGTACTGGTGGACGCCGTAGAGGCGCGACCAGGTGGCGTAGAGGAGGGAATTTATGCTGCCTTTCTCCGCCCGGCTGCTCCGGTAGAGGGTGGCCAACAGGGGCAAGGCGTAGAGGATTTCGTCCCGCTCCTCCAGGCGGAAGGTGGCGGTGCGGAGCCAGGTGATCCCCTGATAGTAGCGGCGGCGCTCAGGTGAGGTGTTATAGCGTCCCGGGGGCCGGAAGCGGGCGTAATTCATTGTATTGCCCAGGAGGGGGGACTTGGCCAGCCCCTTGCTTTCGGAGATGAGGGTCAGCTCGGCTTCCGCCAGGGACCTGATCTCCTCCGGGAGCTCCCACTCCGGGTGGAGGAGTTTCTTCAGGACGCCGGCGTAAGCCCAGGAGCGCCGAAGGGCCTCCGCCAGAGGTTTTTGGGCCAGGAGAGCGGGGTCGGAAGCCGGCCCGCTCAGTTCTTTTTCCAGCTGGTCGGCAAAGGTAAGCAGATCGGAGGAGAGCGGGAGGCTCTCCAGACCGTCCAGGAGGGCGGCGTAAGCCAGGGCCGCGGTGTGGAAGGCCAGGTCGGTGGTGATCAAGGGGGTATACCCCTCCGCCTCTGCCTGCCGGTAGACCGCCACCCAATCGAGCAGGTCTCCGGGTGCTACCGCATATCCGTCCTTTTCCAGCTGCCATTGCAAGTCTTCCGTCAAAGCGGGGAGCCACCCAGCCTGGACCCTACCCGGGCCAGGCAGGAAGAAGCACAGGGCAACAAGTAATAAAACGGGTAAGAGGCGGCGCAACGGCAAGGTCGTCACATCCTTTCTCAATATTTAGTATTAATTTCGGCAGGTTTCCCTTGCCAGTCAAGCCATTTTTAGCCATAGAACTGCTCGGGAGGCGAGGCTCGTGCGTTGGGTGCGCGTGCTGGTGGACGGCCGGGTGAGGTTTGGGGTCCTGCGGGAGGAGGGACAGGTCCAGCTGGTGGCCGGGTCGCCCTTCGCGGTGGAGGAGGGCGGGGCGGGCGCTCCGGGCGCGGGCGGGTCCCGAGCGCCGGAGCTGGAGCCGGACGGCCCGCCCCTGCCCCTGGCGGCGGTGCGGCTTCTGGCCCCCTGTACCCCCACTAAGATCGTGGCGGCGGGGCTCAACTACCGGGACCACGCCCAGGAGCTGGGCCTGGCCCTGCCGGAGGAGCCGATCCTCTTCCTGAAACCCTCCACTGCCGTCATCGGCCCGGAGGAGGAGATCGTGCTGCCGGCCATGTCCCGCCAGGTGGACTACGAGGCGGAGCTGGCGGCGGTGGTGGGCCGGCGCTGCCGCAACCTCTCCCCCGACCGGGTGCCGCAGTACCTTTTGGGTTACACCTGCTTCAACGATGTCACCGCCCGCGACCTCCAGCGCAAAGACGGGCAGTGGACGCGGGCCAAGTCCTTCGACACCTTCGCCCCGCTGGGCCCCTGCATCACGGACGAGATCGACCCGGACGACGTGGCGGTGGAGCTCTACCTCAACGGGGAGCGCCGCCAGTCTTCCACCACCCGGAACCTCATCTTCTCCGTAGCGGAGCTGGTCAGCTTCGTCTCCCGCATCATGACCCTGGAGCCGGGGGACGTGATCGCCACCGGGACGCCCTCCGGGATTGGGCCCCTCTCTCCGGGGGATGTGGTAGAGGTGGCCATCCCGGGCATCGGCCGCCTGCGCAACCGGGTGCGGGGGTGAGCGGCGGCGGCCCCTTCCCCTCGCGGGCGGTGAATGCTATAATAAGACGAGGTTTGAGGAAAAGGGGTCGATGGGAGGGTGGAGGGCCTGAGGCTGGCCTGGCTCCGGTTTACC
>JASBVW010000235.1 GCA_029961005.1 Bacillota bacterium | reverse complement strand
GTTCAAGATGACTTCGGTATCCGTGGTGGTCTGAAAGACCGACCCCTCGCCGATCAACTCCCGGCGCAGCTCGGAGGCGTTGACCAGGTTGCCGTTATGGGCCAGGGCCAGGTGCCCGTGCCCGCACCGGACCACCAGAGGCTGCGCGTTCATCATTGAACTGTTCCCCGTAGTGGAGTAGCGCACGTGCCCTATCCCCAGGTGCCCCGGCAGGTGAGCCCAGGCCTCCTCCCGGAAGACCTCGCTGACCAGGCCCATGCCTTTATGGAGGTGGAGCTGGCGGCCGTCACCCGTAGCGATGCCGGCGCTCTCCTGCCCCCGGTGCTGCAGGGCATACAACCCCAAATAGATCAGGTCGGCCACCTGCTCCTGCAGCCGCGGGCTGTACACCCCAAAAACCCCGCACTCTTCCTGCGGCTTGTCGCGCTCTCTCTCTTCCTGCCACATGGCTTCTTCCTTTGCTCCCCCTTGGTTTCAGAGGCGACCGGCCAACCCGGACCGCCAGGTCTCCTCCAGCTCCTGCAACGACAAGTCCACCACCGCTTCCACTCCAGGGTCTCCGTGCACCCGCAAGACCAGGCGCCGGCCCCCCACCCGCCCTAACAGGGTCGCGCGCACCCCGCAGGCGGCCGCCAGGCGTTGTAACTCCTCCCAGTGCGTCTCCGGCAGAGAGGCCACCACCCGGCCCTGAGCCTCCCCAAAGAGCAAGGCGTCCGGCCGCCCCGGGGAGAAGAGGGTCAGTTCCGCTCCGCACCCTCCGAGCAGGCAGCACTCCGCCACCGCTACGGCCAGCCCCCCCTCGCTGCAGTCGTGCAGGGAGCGCACCATTCCCCGCCTGGCCGCCGCCAGGCAGAGGGAGAGGAGCCGCTTCTCTTCTGCCAGGTTGACCGTAGGAGGAGGGCCGGCCACCAGGCCGTGCACCCGGTAGAGGTACTCGCTGCCGCCCAGCTCCAACCTGTTTTCCCCCAAGAGAACGACCAGGTCTCCTTCCCGGACGAAGCCCGCCCCCACCCGCCGCTCCACCTCGGGCAAAAGCCCCACCATGCCGATGATGGGCGTGGGGTAAATGGGCACCCCCTCGTTCTCGTTGTACATGCTGGCGTTGCCGCTGATCACCGGGATCTCCAGGGCCCGGCAGGCCTCAGCGATGCCCAAAATGGCCTCCCGCAGCTGCCAAAAGACCTCGGGTTTCTCTGGATTGCCAAAGTTGAGGCCGTCCGTCGCGGCCAGAGGCTCTGCCCCCACGCAGGCCAGGTTGCGAGCCGCCTCCGCCACCGCCAACGCGGCGCCGGTGCGCGGATCCAGATAGGTATAGCGGCCGTTGCCGTCGATGGTGAGGGCGATCCCCTTGGGCGTCCCCTTGATCCGAAGCACCGCCGCATCTCCCCCGGGCCCCGCCACGGTGTTGATCTGCACCATGTGGTCGTACTGCTGATAGATCCAACTCCGGTCGGCCAGGGTCGGGCTGGAGAGGAGCTCCAAAAGCACCTGGCCCGGGTCAGCCGGCACAGGCAGAGCGTTTAAGTCGCGGCCGTTCACCTCGTCCAGGTAGGCCGGCCGCTGAGCCTCCGGTTCGTAGGCCGGCGCCCCTTGCGTGGAGAGAGAAGCAGCGGGAACCTCAGCCACCACCCGCCCATTTTCCAGGACGCGCAGTAGCCCGTCGTCGGTCACCCGCCCCACCCGGGCCGCCACCAAACCCCAGCGGGCGAAGACGGCGGCCACCTCTTCTTCGGCCCCCGCCCGGGGCACGACCAGCATCCGCTCCTGCGACTCGGAGAGCATGACCTCGTAAGGGGTCATCCCCTCCTCCCGCCGCGGCACCAGGGCCACATCCAGTTCAATTCCGCTGCCGGCCCGCGCCGCCATCTCAGCGGCCGCAGAGGTGAGACCGGCGGCGCCCATGTCTTGAATCCCCACCACCAGGCCCCGCTGAATGACCTCCAAGCAAGCCTCGATGAGGAGCTTCTCGGTGAAAGGGTCGCCCACCTGAACCGAGGGGCGCCGAGAGGCTGAGTCTTCGTCCAGTTGGGCTGAGGCAAAGGTGGCGCCGTGGATGCCGTCCCGCCCCGTGTGCGCCCCCACTACCAATACCGGGTTCCCCACCCCGGAGGCCCGGGCCCGGGTGAGGTGGACCTCGTCCACCAGCCCCACGCACATGACGTTCACCAGCGGATTTCCCTCGTAGGCGGCGTCGAAGTAGACCTCCCCGCCTACCGTGGGTACCCCGGTGGCATTTCCGTAGCCGGCGATCCCGGCCACCACCCCTTGAAAGAGGTACCGACTGCGCTCCGAGCTCAGCTCGCCGAAGCGCAGCGAGTCCAAAAGGGCGATGGGTCGGGCGCCCATGGTAAAGATGTCCCTCAGGATCCCCCCCACCCCGGTGGCTGCCCCCTGATAGGGCTCGATGGCCGAGGGGTGATTGTGGCTCTCCACCTTCATCACTATGGCCTGCCCGTCGCCGATGGACACGGCGCCGGCGTTCTCTCCCGGGCCTTCCAGGACCCGCGGCCCGTCAGTGGGAAAGTGCCTAAAGAGGCGGCGCGTGTGCTTGTAGGCGCAATGCTCCGACCATAGGACGGCGTACATGCCCAGCTCTACGTAATTGGGCTCCCGGCCCAAGAGCTCCACGATCCGCTGGTATTCCTCGTCCCGCAGCCCCATAGCCCGCCAGAGCTTCTGGCGGCGAATCTCCTCCTGGGTCGCCATTGGGCTCCTCACGCCAGACCGCCCTCCCATCTTTTAGCCAGGGCCGCCAGGATCAAGCGCCCGTCCTCTGATCCCAGGATGGCCTCAGCACTCCGCTCCGGATGCGGCATCATCCCCAGCACATTGCCGGCCCGGTTGGTGATCCCGGCGATGTTGGCCAGGGAGCCGTTGGGGTTGCTCTCTTCCGTGACGCGCCCCGTAGAGTCGCAGTAGCGGAAGGCCACCTGGCCCGCCGCTTCCAGCTCGGCCAGCCCTTGAGGATCGATAAAGTAGTTGCCCTCGCCGTGCGCGATGGGGATGCGCAGGACCTGACCCCGGCGCAGATACCGGCCAAAAGCCATCTCGGTCTTTTCCACCCGGATGTAAACGGGACGGCAGATAAAATGGAG
>JASBVW010000234.1 GCA_029961005.1 Bacillota bacterium | reverse complement strand
GCCCGGCCGCATCAGCACCCACCTGATCGCCGGTTTGGGCGAGAGCGAGCGGGACCTGGTAGAGGCCACAGCCTTCTTTATTCAGAACCGCGTGACGGTGGGGCTCTTCGCCTTCACCCCTGTGCCGGGGACCCGGCTGGCACACCAACCGCCGCCCGAGCGCTCCTCCTACCGGCGGTTGCAGATTGCCCGCTACCTTTTGGCGGAGGGTCTCGCGAGCCGGGAGGACCTGGGCTTCGACGGGAGGGGGCGACTGGTGCGGATCGAGGTTCCGCCAGAGGTCTGGGCGCGGGTACAAGGAGAGGCCGCCGGGGAGCCGTTCGGAGAGCCGTTTCGCACCTCCGGCTGCCCCGGCTGCAACCGCCCGCACTACAACGAGCGGCCGGGGCAGGTGCCCTATAACTACCCCCGCCCCCTGACACCCGCGGAGGCGGCCGCCGCCTGGGCGGAGGCCGGGTTGGAGATCGCCGTGCGCGGCCGGTCGGGCGGGCGGTGAGGAAGGAGGGTCCGGGTTGCCACCCGTGTGGAGGTTCATCGGCCTGGCTGAAGCCGACGGCCCCTGGAACATGGCGGTGGACGAGGCCATCTTGCGCGCCGTCGGGCAGGGGAAGGCTCCGCCCACGGTGCGTTTTTACACCTGGAACCCGCCTGCCCTCTCCTTGGGTTATTTCCAGGACTACGGGCGGGAGGTGAACGAAGAGGGATGCCGCCGGCTGGGCGTCCAGTGCGTGCGCCGCCCGACGGGGGGGCGGGCCGTGCTGCACGACCGGGAGGTGACCTACGCCTTTGTCTTCCCGGAGGGGGACCCTCTCCTCCCGCCGGGGGTAGTCGCCTCCTGCCGGGCCATCGGCGAGGGGATTGCTGCCGGGCTGCAGCGGTTGGGCGTAGCGGTGGACCCGCTCTCCGGGAAGGGAAGGCAGGCCCGGGGGCGCTCGGCAGCCTGCTTTGACGCCCCCTCCTGGTACGAGGTGACGGCAGGAGGGCGCAAGCTGGTGGGGAGCGCCCAGGTGCGGCGGCATGGCGCCGTCCTTCAGCACGGGTCCATCTTGTTGGAGTTTGACGTGGACCGGCTCCTGGCAGTGCTAAACTTGGCGGGCCAGGGCCGGCCCGGCGGGGGGGAGGGCGGCGCGGAATTGCGCCGCCGCCTTTTGGCCGGCGTGGCCTCCCTGGCGCAGCTCCTGGGCAGTCCCCCGCCCCCCGCCCGGGTGGCGGAGGCGGTGGCCGCAGGCTGGCAGGAGCGGCTGGGGATGGCCTTTCAACCCGGGGAGCTGGCGGCGGAGGAGCGCGCCCTGGCGGAGCGCCTGAGGGCCAAATATGCGGGAAGGGAGTGGACCGCCTTCCGCCGGGAGCCGCCCCTCTGATGCCCTCAGGCCAGGGCCCGCAGGGAGTTGAAGATGGCCAGGAGGGCCACCCCCATATCGGCGAAGACGGCTTCCCACATGGTGGCCATTCCCACCGCGCCCAGGGCGATGAAGGCCCCCTTCACCACCAGAGCCAGAGCGATGTTCTGCAGGACGATCCGGCGCGTGCGGCGGGCCGCGGCCACGGCGGTGGCCAGGCGGGAAGGCCGGTCGTCCATGATGACCACGTCGGCTGCTTCGATGGCGGCGTCGGAGCCCAGCCCGCCCATGGCCACCCCCACGTCGGCCCGGGCCAGGACCGGGGCGTCATTGATCCCGTCCCCGACGAAGACCAGACGCTGGCGTCCCTGCTTGCCCCCGGGCATCTGGGCGGCCAGCTCCTCCACTTTGCTCACCTTGTCCTCCGGGAGAAGCCGGGCGTAGAAGGTGTCGATTCCCAGCCGGGCCGCCACCCGGGCGGCCACGGCCTCGTCGTCCCCGGTCAGGAGGGCGATCCGCTGCACGCCCAGCTCCTTGAGCCGCTGGACGGCCGCGGCGGCGTCCGGCTTGAGTTCATCGCTGACGGCAATGCAGCCGGCGAAGGTCCCGTCCACGGCCACATAGATTGCGGTACCTTCGGCGTCACAGGGCTCGTGTGCCACCCCTTCCTGTTGGAGGAAGGCGCTGCTTCCAGCCAGGATGGCGCGCCCCTCCACCACGGCCTTGACCCCGTAGCCGGGGACCTCGGTGTAGCTCTGGATCCGGTTTTCTTCTATCTTTTGCCCGTAGGCCTGGCGCAGAGAGAGGGCGATGGGGTGGCTGGAGTGGGCCTCGGCCTCGGCGGCCAGCCGCAGGACCTCCTCCCGGGAAAAGCCGCTTTGGGCCGCGACTTGCGTCACCCGGAAGGTGCCCCGGGTCAAGGTGCCGGTCTTGTCAAAGACCACCGTGTGCGGGCGGGCCAGGGCGTCCAGGAAGTTGGCCCCTTTCACCAGCACCCCCCGCCGGGCTGCCCCGCCGATGCCCCCGAAGTAGCCCAGGGGGATGGAGACCACCAGGGCGCAGGGGCAGGAGATGACCAGGAGGACGAGGGCGCGGTAGACCCAGGTGGAGAAGGAAGCCCCCGGCAGAAGGAGCGGCGGCAGCACGGCCACGGTCAGGGCAGCCGCGACCACGACGGGGGTGTAGTAGCGGGAAAACTGGGTAAAGAACTGTTCCGTGGGGGCCTTGCGGGCGCGGGCATGCTCCACCAGCTCCAAGATCCTGGTCAGGGAGGAGCGGGTGTAGTCCCGGGTGACGCGCAGGGTCAGAAGGCCGGTGAGGTTGACCATTCCGGCCAGCACCGGGGTGCCGGGCTCCGCCCGGCGCGGGAGGGGCTCGCCCGTCAGGGCGGAAGTATCCAGGGAGGAGAGGCCGTCCACCACCTCCCCGTCCAGGGGGATCCGCTCGCCGGGCCGGACGACGATGAGGTCCCCCACCTGTACCTCCCGGGGGCTGACCCGCCGGACTTCCCCGTCGACCTTCAGGTTGGCGTAGTCGGGGCGGATGTCCAGCAGGGCCTGGATGGAGCGCCGCGAGCGCCGGATCGCCCGCCCCTGCAGGAACTCCCCCACGGCGAAGAAGAGCATCACCCCTACCGCCTCGGGTAATTCGCGGAGGGCGATGGCCCCGCCGGTGGCTACGGTCATAAGGAAGTTTTCGTCGAAGAGCCGGCCGTGCAGGACATTCCTGATGGCGGCCCGGATCACCTTCCCGCCCACCAGGAAATAGGC
>JASBVW010000233.1 GCA_029961005.1 Bacillota bacterium | reverse complement strand
AGCGCTTGAGCTGGGACTTTGAGGTGGACGACGTGGTGGCCGTGGAAGGCGTGGTCAACGCCTACCAAGAGAACCTGCAGTTGGTCCTGACGGCCCTCCAGCGCCTCCCTGATCCTCAGTGGGAGGACTACCTGGCCACCGACCCGCAGGTCGACGCGGAGGAGCTCCTCCGCCGGCTGGACGAACTGCGGAAGTCCATCGCCGACCCCGGCTACCGGGCCTTGGTGGAGGCCGTCTTCACCCCTGACTTTCTCGGCCGCTTTGCCGGCGCCCCGGCGGCCCAGCGCTACCACCACGCCTACCGCGGAGGGCTCCTGGAGCACACGGTCAACGTGGCCAGCATCGCCTCCCGCCTGGCTGAGGTCTACCCTCAAGCCGACCGGGACCTCCTGGTGGCCGGGGCTCTCCTCCATGACGCCGGAAAGGTGGCGGAGCTGCAGCAGGGGCTGGGTGGAGGCATCTCCTACACCACCGCCGGGCGCCTCTTGACTCACAGCGTGCTGGGCGTCCTCTTCCTGGAGCGAACCCTAGCCCGGCAGGCCTTTGGCCAGGTGGAGACCCCAGCCAGGCCGGAGAGCCCGGATGCCCTGGCCGCGCCGGGCATCCCCGTAAGCCGACCGGCCCTGACTGTTGACGCGTCTCCCTCACCGGAGCAGGTCCTGCGCCTGGAGCACCTCATCCTTTCCCACCACGGGCAGCACGAATACGGCGCCCCGGTCCTGCCGGCCACCCTGGAGGCCTGGCTTCTGCACTTCGCCGACAACATCGACGCCCGGGCCAAACAGTGCCAGGAGGCGGCTCGGTCCGGCCAGGAATGGGTGCAGACCGCCACCGGCGCCTGGATCTATACCGCCAGCAGCGGCCGGTGTGCCGCGCCACCAGAAGCGCCGGATAAATCGGCCGCCGAGGAGGCAGCCGCCCCGCCCTCAACCCCACCTGCCGATCCGGACCGGAATCAGGGTTCTATAACCCCGGACGCAGCCGGAGAAGTAGCCGCTGCCCAGACAGCAGCCACGGAAGAAACTGCCGCGGCGGAGCACGGCGAGTCCTCCTCCGCGCAGCCGAAGAAAGGGCCTGAGCAGGCGCCGCTCCCGCTGTAAACGAACCGCCATTTCCGCGTAGCCGGCTTGCAGGTTATACCTGGGTAGACGTAACCCCTTCCTCCGTCTCTGCCGCCTCAGGAGAGGTTTGAGCGGGGAGAGGAGCCGCGGGCGCACCCCGGGACTCCTTAGGTGGCAACCCCGGTCCAGATCCCGCCGGAGCAGGCTCCGCCGCGGTCGCCTCCCCCGCCTCCCCCGCCTCCCCCGCGGTCGCCGCTCCCGCCTCTGCTGGAGCAGCCTCTGGAGCCGGCGCCGGCGGTGGGGCTTCCTGTTCCCCGGCCTCCTTCGCCGGACCTCCCACCTTCCGCTCCTCAGGCGGCCGGCGCGGCGCGGCCAGCGCCCCGCCCGAGGCGGCAGTCCGGGCCGGAGGCGGCACGATCATCCTCTCCTCCGCGACTTCGCAGCCGATGAGGGCGCTCCAGGTATAGCGCCCGGCGACGTTCCACAGCAGCCAGTCGTGGATTCCGGCGTCGCTGAGGGCGCGTATCTGCGCCCAGATCTCTTCCTTCCCGTAGCGGTGCCGGAGTGAGAAGTCCTGCAGCCAGGGGACTAAATTGACCTCTATTCCTGCCGCCTGCAGCCGCTCCACCGCGCCGGAGATGCTGGTGTAAACCGTCTCATACGGCATGCGGTCGGGGTCGGGCAAGCCGTAGCAGCCTGGGTGGTAGTGGGAGGGATAGACCATCGGGCAGAGGTAGTCCACCACCGGCGCCAGCTCTTCCAGCACCTGCCCGATGCCCAGATCCCCCTCGGCGGTGGTGACCAGCCCGAAGACATCAGCGGAGACTGCCACCCCCTCCGGTTGCAGCTCCGCCCGGGCGTAACGCAAAAAATCGCGGATGACCTGGGAGCGGCTCCGCCCGTCCCGCCCCGGATAGATGAGCCTGACCTCCCCCCGTACATCGGGGAAACGCACGTAATCGAACTGGATCTCAGCAAACCCCAGCTCCGCCGCCTGTCGGGCCACCGCCACGTTGTACTCCCAGACGCGCCGCTCATAGGGGCTGACCCACTGCCCGCCCTCTTTCCAAGGCCGCCCGTCCGCCCGCCGCACCGCCAGCTCGGGAAAGCGCCGGGCCAGCGCGTCATCCTTGAAGACCGCCAGGCGAGCTACGGAGTAGATCCCCCGCCGGTTCAACTCCGCAGCCAGCTCCGCCATCTCCGGGCCGAGCCAGAGCCTGCCGGTGTCGTCTTTGACCTCCACCACCACCGCGTTCAGCGGTGTCAGCTCCACCAGGTTCAAAATCTTGTGCACCTGTTCTGAGGAGCGGGAGACAAAGCCGGAGAGGTAAACCCCTCGAATGTGGCGGGGCCGGGGAGTCCTCCCCGCTGCAGGCAGATCTAAACTCCGGCCTTCGCCCTCGGCCGGAGCTCCGGCCCCGAGCGCCGCCTGCCGGTCTTCTCCCTCCCTACCAGGAGCAGAAAAGGTATCAGCCTCCCTCTCCCCGTCGGCAGAAATCTCCTCTCGCCCCGGCGCCAGCGCTGCCGCCACCGGGGCCCTGGCCGGCGGGTTCGGAGTCGGCGCCGGCCTCTCCAATGCGCTCCATAGCCCGCTGACACACCAAGCGAGGGCGCTGGCGGCCGTCAGGGTCACCAGCGCCCATCCTATCCTCTTCCCCATCAAAGCTCTTGCCTCCACCTTTACGTGCCATTCAGCCCTGATTTTGCCGCGCATGTGGGTGCTTTTATACTCAGTTATATTCTTCAATCCTTGTTAACTATTGTCAGTTGTTTTCTCTCCGGGCGAGGACCGTTCCTGCTCGCTCAGGAGCTGCTCCGCCTCCGCCGGCTCCAGGCGCCAGCTTCGTCCGGAGAGCTCTTCCCCTTTTATCCCGCCCCGGGCGGCCAGATACTCCACCACCAGCTCCCGCAACGGGCGGTCCGAGTACCAGATGGAGGGAGCGCTGACCAGCATCCCGTACCCGTCTCCTCCCCTGGCCCTCCAACCGCTGAGGGCCAGGGTTAAAATTTCGTTGGGTGCCACCTCTTGCCCTCTATACTTCAGGCTGACCACGCGCTGACCCGGGGGTCGGGTGAGGTCC
>JASBVW010000232.1 GCA_029961005.1 Bacillota bacterium | reverse complement strand
GATGGCGCGCGCCAGGAGGCCGAGCCTCACCGCCCCCGCGGTATGAGAACTCGAAGGCCCGATCATGATCGGGCCCATGACAGCAAAGACGCTCTGCTCTGCCATCGCCTTAACCTCATTCCCGGCCTTTCACTCGCTCAAGGCCAGGGCCAGGACGGCTAGAACGCCGGGACCGGCATGGCAGCCCACCACCGGCCCGATCTCAGCCGGAATCAACTCCTCATAAGTAAACTCGCGGCGCACCCGCTCCACCAGCTGGCGCCCCTCTTCCGGCGCCCCGCCGTGCAGGGCGGAAATCCACAGGCGCCGCCCCGGCGGAATGCTCTCCCGGAAGAGTTCCAGCATGCGCTCCACCGCTTTACTTTTGCCCCGCACCCTTTCTATCCCGGTCACCAGCCCGTCTCGCACTCCCAGAACGGGTTTGAAGTTGAACACGGTCCCGAGAAAAGCCTGGGCCCGGCCGATGCGCCCGTTCTTCTCCAGGTACTCCAGGGTATCCACCACGAAGAAAGAGCGAGTATCTTCTTTACTCTCTCGCTCGATCAAGGCGGCAATCTCCTCCCAATCCCGGCCCTCTTCCGCCAACCGGGCGGCCCGGAGGACAAGCAGCCCCAGGAGCATGGAGACCCCCTCAGTGTCGATTACTTTGATTTTGGACTCGGGTAGCATCTCCGCGGCCATAAGCGCAGATTGGCAAGTGCCGCTCATGTGGCTAGAGATGTGGAGTGAGAGGATTGGTCCCCCGTCCCCTCCTACCTTCCTGTACGCTTCTACAAAGTCGCCCGGAGCCGGCTGAGAAGTGCGGGGAAGCACGGAAGAGCGGGCCAGCTTTTCGTAAAACTGGCTGGCCGTGATCTCGACCCCCTCCCGGTACACCTCCTCCCCGAAATGGACCCGCAGCGGAACCACTGTAATGTGGTGCCGCTCCACCAGCTCCCGCGGCAAGTCGCATGTACTGTCGGTCACGATGTGCACCTTACCGCTCACGCCGATACCTCCCCCCACCCCGTACAGGGCTCAAATGAGGCCACAAGCCGCCATCCCCCGGAGGTCACTCCACGGAGAGTAAATAATAATAGAGGGGCTGGCCGCCATAATGCACCTCTACCTCATGCCCTCCGTGCCGGGCCCTAATCTCCTCAGCTAAGGAGCGCCCCCGGCTTTCCTCCACTTCCTGCCCGTAATAAACGGTAATCACCTCCGTACCCTCGTCCACCATCTGGTCCACCAGCGCCAGGGCCACCTCTTCAGGAGACTTGCCCACCGCTTTGATCTCCCCGTCATAAAGGCCGATGATGTCCATCTCCTGAATCTCCACCCCGTTGATCCGAGAGTTGCGGACCGCGTAGGTGACCTCGCCGGTCTTAACCTGGCTGAAGGCCCGCTCCATAGCCGCCACGTTCTCCACCGCATCTTTTTCCGGGTTAAAGACCAGTAAAGCCGCTATCCCTTGGGGAACGGTCTTGGTGGGAACTACGTAGACCTTCTTGGAGGTCAGTTCGGTCACCTGTCGGGCGGTGAGGATGACGTTGGAATTGTTGGGCAGGATGATCACCTGCGCAGAGGGACAGGCCTCCACCGCCGCCAAGAGCTCTTCGGTGCTGGGATTCATGGTCTGTCCCCCTGCCACCGTCGAGGTCGCACCCAGGCTGCAAAAGATGTCCTTTAAGCCGTCGCCAGCCACCACCGCCACCGCGGCCGTCTTCTTCTCCAGCGGCTGGACGGAAGGCAGGGAAAAGACCGGGGTCTGACTCCCCAGGGACGCACCTACGGAAGAGGGGTCCTCGCTGGCGGCCGGCCGGTTCTTTCCTTGCTCCGCACCGCCGCTGCCTTCTCCCTGGGTCAACTCGCGGTTTTGCTCCGCCATGTTGTTGATCTTTATCTCCAAGAGCTCCCCTCTCTCCCCGCAGAACTCCAGCACGCGCCCGGGGTGATTGGTATGAATGTGCACCCTCACCACCATGGGATCTCCCACCACCAGGAGCGAGTCGCCTTCAGCGAGGAGCCCTTCTTTGATCTCATCTACTGACAGGTTTTCTCCGCGCAGCAGGAACTCGGTGCAGTAGCGGAAGCGGAGGCTTTCCTGAGTGCTCTCGGCAGAAAGCCGCCGCGCTCCCACTGCGATCGCCTCCGGCTCCTCTTCCTCTGCCGACAGGGCAGGCGCTTGTCCCCACGCCAGAGACGGGTCTTCCAGGGCGCGGATGGCCGCCTCTATACCTATGACTAAACCTTTACCCCCGGCATCGACCACCCGGGCCTCCCGCAAGACCGGCAGCATTTGGGGGGTCATGGCCAAGGTGCGCCTGGCCTGGGCTAAGCCGGCCCGGCATATGTCCAAGATGCCGCCGCCTTGGCGATAGGTTTCCCAGGCGGCTTTGGCCCCTTCCCGGGCCACAGTGAGAATAGTGCCTTCCGTCGGTTTCATGACGGCGCGGTAGGCCCTTTGCACCGCCGCCTGGCAAGCTTTGGCCAACTCCCCTGCGCTAAGCCGGTCCCGACCGTTCACCCCCTGGGCAAAACCGCGAAAAAATTGCGAGACGATCACGCCGGAATTCCCCCGCGCCCCCATCAGAGAACCTTGAGCCGCCGCCTCCGCCACGCGGGCCACGGAGTTACCCTTGACCTTCTCCACTTCTCTCAGAGCAGCGACAAGGGTGAGGTACATGTTGGTGCCGGTATCCCCGTCCGGAACGGGAAAGACATTGAGGGCGTTGACCGCTTCCTTATTCTGGCCCAACCAGGCGGTGGCTGCTCGAATCATCCGCCGGAGCGCCTCACCATCCAAGGACTCGATCTGCAACGATTTAACCTCCAGTCCGACGCCGCATTACTTGCGGCCGGGCAAAGTAACCCGGACGCCCTGCACGTGAACGTTAATCCGAGAGACTTCTACGCCCACCAGGCGCTCTACCGTGTACTTCACCTTCTCCATGACGTTATAGGCGACTTCAGGAATGTTTATGCCGTACTCCACCACGATATACAGGTCGATCTCCATTCGCTCGCCGGACAAGCGCACATCCACGCCCTTGTGCATAGACTCGCGCCCTAAAAGCTCAGCCAGTCCGTCCTGAAAACTGCGGGAAGCCATCCCCACCAGGCCATAGCACTCCGTGGCCGCAATCCCGGCAATGATGGCGATGACGTGGTCAGAGATATTGAT
>JASBVW010000231.1 GCA_029961005.1 Bacillota bacterium | reverse complement strand
GCTCCTTTGGAACCTCTTCGGCGCCGCCGCTCCCTTCTACTTTGGCGGGGCGCTGGGGCTTTTGGCGTCGCTGGGGCTGTGGCTGGTCATCTGAGGGCCCAGCGCTCGATGGCCTCCGCCACCCCTTCCTCGCCGGCAGAGCCGGTGAGGTAGCGGGCCGCAGCCCGGACGTGCGGGGGAGCGGTCCGCACCGCCACGGAGATCCCGGCGTAGAGGAGCATGTCCAGGTCGTTCTCCCCGTCCCCCACCGCCATGACCCGGTCGCGCTCTACCCCCAAGTGTCGGGCCAGGTAGGCCAGGGCCTCCCCCTTGTTCACTTCCGCCGGCTCGATCTCGATGAACCGAGGCTTGGAGCGCGTAATGCGCAGGCGCCCCCGATAACGCTCCTGCAGGCGCGGCAGCAGCCGGTCCACTTCGGCCTCTGTGGCGCAGATGAGGAGCTTGGTGGGGAGGGCGCGAGGCGACTCCCGCTCCAAAAGCGCCACCAGGTCGCCCACCGGATGGGGTTCTACTTGGGCAATAGAGAGGTAATACTCCACGTCCGGGTTGATCTCCGCCACGTAGAGGGTGTCGTCCAGGTAGACGTTGAGCGTGAGGCCTTCTGAGCGGGCCTGAAGGGCCACTTCCCGAGCGAGGGGGGCCGCGATGGTGCGCAGTCGGAGGACCTCGCCGGTGAGCGGGTCTTTGATCAGCCCGCCGTTGTAGGTGATCAGGGGGGTGGTGAGGCCCAGCTCCCGGGCGTAGGGCAGGGCGGAGCGAAACATCCGCCCCGTGGCCAGGGTGACGCGCATCCCTCGGCCCTGCGCGCGGGCTATGGCCGCGCGGGCGCGCTCCGAAACCTCCAGATCCGGCCCCAGGAGTGTATCGTCCAAGTCCAGGGCGATGAGAGCGACAGGGAGCTCTTGAGGCGCAGGCGGCCCGTCAGGCCGGTCAGAAGTGAAACGTTGGCAGCGTGCGTGGAAGCGATCCATGGTTCCTCTTCTTTCGCCGCCGGGGGTACCGGCTCCTGCCGCCCCCCCGGCTCGCCCTTCCCGGTTCTGCTGCTCTGCCCCCCCTTAGCCCGGCCCCGGCGCCCCGCACCGACCGCCGGCCCCGGGCGCTTCGTCGGCTTATTCTGCGCTTCTTAAAAAGGCCGCAATCTCCTCCGCCAGCCGCCGGGAGATGCCGGGCACCAAGGCCAACTCCTCCACCGTGGCCCGCCGCAAGGCCTGCAGGCTGGGAAAGTGGCGCAAAAGGGCCTTTTTGCGCTGGGGGCCGACGCCCGGAATGAGATCCAGGAGCGAGCGGAGGCTCTCTTTGCGGTGCAGACGCCGGTGGTAGCCCACGGCAAAACGGTGCGCCTCATCTCGGATGTGCTGCAAAAGGTGCAGGGCCTGCGAATCCCGGGGCAGGACCACGGGCTCGCTCCGCCCCTCGAGGAAGATCTCCTCTTCTTCTTTGGCCAACCCCACGGCCGGCACGTCCTCCACCCCCAGCTCCCGCAGGGCGGAGAGCACAGCGTTAAGCTGCCCCTTTCCCCCGTCCACCAGAATGAGGTCCGGCTTCTGAGCGGGGTTTTCCTCGCTGCGGGCGAAGCGGCGCCGGATGACCTCTTCCAGCATGGCGAAGTCGTTCTGGCCTTGCACGCTGCGGATGCGGAACCGGCGGTAGTCCGACTTGCGGGGCCGCCCCCCGGCGAAGACGACCAGCGAACCCACCGCCTCCGCCCCTTGGATGGTGGAGATGTCGTAGGCCTCGATGCGCTGGGGCAGGCGCGGCAGCTTCAGGCGCTCTTTCAGCTCGGAGAGGGCCTCCTGTGCCCTCCCCTCCGCCACCGCCAGCCGGGCCAGTTCCTCTTTGAGCAGAAGTTCGGCATTGCGCCCGGCCAGCTCCACCCGCTGCCGCCCCTCGCCCCGGGCGGGGCTGCGGATGCGGACCCGCGGGCGGTCTGCCCCCGGGCGGCCTTGGGCCGGCGGCTCCGAGCCTCCGCGGCCCTGAGCCTGCAGGCTCAGCCACTCCTCCAGAGCCTCCCGCTCCTCCGGTTCCTCCGCCAAAAGAATCTGCGCCGGCAGATAAGAAGAGCCGGCATAGTACTGTTTGATGAAGGCGGACGCCACCTGAGGCAGGGAAGCCTCCGCCACCTCCTCCAGAAAGAAGTGCTCCTGACCGGTCACCCGCCCCTCCCGCACTTGAAAGACCTGGGCGCAGGCTAAATCGTGGGCTCTATCCACCGCCAGCCCGATCACGTCTTCATCCACGTCGGAGGCGGAGACCACGCTCTGGCGGGTCCAGCTCCGCTCCAAGGCCGCTATCCGGTCCCTCAAGAGGGCGGCCCGCTCAAACTCCAGCCGCTCCGCCGCTTCTTCCATCTCCGCCCGGAGGGCTGCCAAGAGCTGCTGAGCGCGGCCGGCCAAGGCGGCGCAGAACTGCTCCACCGCCCGGCGGTACTCCTCCTGCCCCACCAGGCCCGCGCAGGGAGCGGAACAGCGCCGGATGTGGTAGTTGAGGCAAGGCCGTCCCTGCTTCCCTTCCGGCGGGATCTCCTGTCGGCAGGTGCGGATGGGAAAGCAGCGGCGGAGCACCGTTAACGTCTCCCGCAGGGCCCCCGGGGCGGCAAAAGGGCCGAAGTAGCGGGCGCCGTCCTCCCGGGGCCGGCGGACAATGGCGAGAGAGGGAAAGGGCTCATTCATCCCCACCCGCACGTAGGGGTAACGCTTGTCGTCCTTGAGGCGCACGTTGTAGCGCGGGGAGTACTCCCGGATCAGGTTGGCCTCCAGGATGAGGGCCTCCACCTCGGAGTTGACCACAATGTAGTCCAGATCCTGGACCCGCTCCATCATGGTCCGCACCCGGGGGGAGAGGGAAGCGCCCTTTTGGAAATAGGAGCGCACCCGCTGCCGCAGAGAAGCGGCCTTGCCCACATAGAGCACCTCGCCGGCACCGTCTTTCATCAGGTAGACACCGGGAGAGGCCGGAAGGGCAGCCAACTTGACGGCCAACTGGTCGCGCAGGCTCATCGCTCCCCCGCCCCCAGGGCCATGGGTGCAAAGGGCTCCCGGGCGCCCGACGCAGGTTCGGAGTGGCCCGGCGCGGCCTTCTCCTGATCCGGCCACAGCACCCGGCGGAGAAATTGCCCGGTGTAGGAGGCCTCCACCTGCGCCACCTCTTCCGGGGTGCCGGCGGCTACCACCGTCCCTCCGCCCTGGCCCCCTTCCGGGCCC
>JASBVW010000230.1 GCA_029961005.1 Bacillota bacterium | reverse complement strand
GGCGGGAAGGCCGCTTCTTCTTTCCGCTCCCGGTGGGCAGGAAACCCCATACGGGCGCAGAAGTATAACCCACCTGAGGCAAAATTTCCCGAACGGAGGGCACTATGGCACAAGGCAACCTTGAGGTAAGAGATCCCGTTCCCCGGCTGCGCCGTCTGGAGCAGCTGGAGCGCTACCGGCCGGATGACGGGACGAGGCCTTTTTCGGCCAGTCACCAGGAGATCCAGGCCGGCTGGACCACGGACATCTACTTTATCCGCACGCTGGAGATTCTGGAGGGGTTGGGACTGGCGGATACGCCGGTGGAGGCTGAGGTCTTTGCGCGGGGCGGGGGCATCCTGGCTGGGGTGGAAGAGGTCCGGCGCCTTTTGGCCCCTTTGGGGGTGGAAGTGGAGGCCTTGGGGGAGGGGGAGCCTTTTCAGCCTCAAGAGCCGGTTCTGCGCATTCGCGGCCCCTATAGCCGGTTCGGCCCTTATGAGACGGCGGTCTTGGGGATCCTGGCCAGCTCCAGCGGCTGGGCTACGGCGGCCCGCCGGTGCAAAGAGGCGGCAGGGGAAAAGCTCATGATCTGTTTTGGCGCCCGCCACGTCCATCCAGCGGTGGCCCCCGTCATGGAGCGGGCGGCTCTGGTCGGTGGAGCCGATGGGGCCAGTTGCGTTTTGGCCGCCCTCCTGGCCGGGCGCAAGCCCTCCGGTACCGTGCCCCATGCCGCCATTCTGATCGCGGGAGACACGGTGGAGGTGGCCCGGGCCTATGACCGCTTCATGCCCCCCGACGCGCCGCGCATCATCCTGATCGACACCTTCCACGACGAGGCTGAGGAGGCCCTGCGGGTGGCGGAGGCTTTGGGAGAGCGGCTGCAGGGGGTCAGGCTGGATACGCCCGACGAGCGGGGCGGCGTGACGCCGGCCCTGGTGCGGGAGGTGCGGGCTCGCCTGGACCAGGCGGGCCACCGGCACGTGCGCCTCCTCGTGTCGGGCGGCCTTACGCCGGAGAAGATCGCTCAACTGTCGGCGGCGGGAGCGGACGCCTTTGGGGTGGGGAGTTACATCGCCGGTGCTTCTCCCATCGACATGACCATGGACCTCAAGGTGGTGGCGGGGCGGCCGGTGGCCAAGCGGGGCCGCATCCCCGGTCTGCGCCCCTCGGAGCGCCTGCGCAGGATTCTGCCCCCGGAGTAAAAATTAGAAAAAGCTGCGCCCAATGGAAGGAACTCTTTTTCGCGGTGTGGAATAACATTTGTTACTTAGGCTGGCAGGCCTGCGGTAAAAGTGGGACGAGAAGGAGCGGGAGAGGGCAAAATGGCCGTGGAGATGGTCAAGCCGACCAAGAAGGAGCTGATCCTGGAGCTGGCGCAGAAGGATCCCTTCCTCAAAGTGGAGGAGATTGCGGCTTCCGTGGAGACCACCCCCCGCTATGTGCGCACCATCCTTTCGGAGGCGCGCCTTTCTTTAATGGCACTGCGGCGTTCCTACGCCCGGACCATGGAGCAGAAACTGGGCATCAACGTGACGGTGGCCCATTCTACCGATCGCCTGACCGAGGTGCTCCTCACTGCCGGCAACCTGGTGGGGGAAGAGCACCTGCGGGTGCTGAGGGTGCGCTGCCCCGAGGTGGCGGAGATCCTGGGCCTGCCGCCGGAGGAACCGCTCCTCAAGGTGATCCGCTCACACACCGTCAACGGGCGGCCGTTTTACCTGACGGAGGTGATCACCCGGCTCAACCTCACCGTGCGGGAGGAGATGTTTACCCACGACCGCCCGCTGCGGCAGGCTCTGGGGCTGGAGGTGCCGGGGAAGACCCGCTTTCCCGAGAGGAGCTTTGAAGTGGTGCCGGCGGACGAGCTGGTGGCGGCGGCCCTGGACCTGCGGCCCGGCACGCCGGTCATCCGGGCCGGCAACGTCATCGAGACGGAGGGCCAGCGGGTGGGCGTGGAGTACAACTTCTTCGAGGCCTACCGCGTTAAGTTCGTCCTCTCGGGGAACCTGGAGTACAGCACGCGCCTGATCGAAAAGATATAACTTCCAGATATGACTTCCAACTTCCAACCTCCAACTTCTAACCTCTAACTTCCGGCCTCCGACTTCTTGAGATGGCAGACCTGGCACAGGGCGGTGAGGGAGTCGCCGCGCAAAAAGTACCCTGTGGAGCCCGGTTCGTGCGGGTTGTGGCAGGTGCCGCAGCCCATTTTTGTTTCCCCAGTGGCGGGATCGCGGTAGAGGGGGAGTTTGAGACCCCCTTCCCCTACGGCCCAGGTGCGCCCCCATTCGTCGGTGCTCACGGCCAGGCGCAGCGGGAGCTGCGGCCGGGCGGGGGGATAGACCTTCTCCACGCGGTGGCGCTTGTGGCGGCGGGAGACCACCTTCTCCGGGTCGGCGATCCCTATCACTCCTTCTGGGGTCTTAATTTGGCCGTCGTGGCAGCTCAAGCAGAGGGAAGAGCTGGGGACGGAGACGCGAATTATCCCTTCCTGGCCGTAATCCTCGGCGAAGAGGGCTTCGCTCTGCTTGGCGGAGTGGCTGAGGTGGCAGGCCCGACAGGGGTGACCCTGGGCGAGGCGCGCCAGGGCGGGGTAGCGGGTGTTGGGCCCGCCCTCCTCCGGCGGGCGGAAGTCGTGGGGGCTGCCCTGGATGCCCGCCCAGGCCCCCTGGGAGAAGAGAAGCAGCCCTAAAACCGCTCCGCAGACCCTTGTGCGCATATCGTCTCACCACCCGAACAGACCGGATTGGCCGCGGTGGCATTATTTTACAGTCAATTTTCTCTCCCATTCCCTCAAATTCCTGCTTAATTCCTCTTTTTTTCCCAGGAGGGCGTTTTTTGGGGGGGGCGAGGAAGGCCAGCAATTCTAAGAGATCTTACAAAATCCTATAAAATCCTTTGACCGACTTACCACTTTAGGGGTATAATGAAAATGTCGGATAATTCAGGCGTTATTGATAATTTGACATAACGCCCCCGCTGCCAGGTAGGGGCGCGGGGAGAGGAGGAGTCCGGAGGGTTATCTCGGTTTCGTCGCAAAAGGCTGTGCGCAAGGTCGGGCAAGGTGTGTGGCGGGAGAAACAGAGGGGGAGAAGAGCATGGGCGAGCAGGAGAACGGTCACTTGCTCTGCAAGTTATCTCTGCGGCTGCCGGCTTCAGCAAACCGGCGGGAGCATTTCCGGGAACGCCGAGCCGCCGGCAGGATCTCGAGCCCGTGCGAAG
>JASBVW010000229.1 GCA_029961005.1 Bacillota bacterium | reverse complement strand
GGTGCGCTACGGCGCCGCGCAGCTGGCCCGTTGGATGTGGTGGATGCGCTGGGCTGGGCCGGGGGCGGGGCATCTCCGCTTGTGCGGAGCCGGAGGGCTGGGGAGATCTACCGGCAGGGAAGTGGAGCGAGGTTCAGTAAAATACTTATATAAGTCATAGCAAACGCCAAACTGCGGTTTTGCCGCGCGAAGACGCTCTCGGAACGCGAGGAATGCACCATGCGAGCACCAGTCGTACTAAAGTCCAGCCCTCTTGTGGCCCTCCTCTCTCTCTTGCTGCTCTTCCTCTTGCAAGGGGGAGGAAGCGGCCCTCAAGAAAGCGGCTCCGGTTCCTTTTCGGGGTTGCCACCTCTGGCCGGCCCGCCGCCGATGCAGCAAGTGGCCGGAGCCGAGGTGCTCCGGGGACGGACGATCGTCGTCGACCCCGGCCACGGCGGAGTGAACCGCGGGGCGCGGGGCCTGTTTGGGGTGCAGGAGAAGGACGTCGTCCTGCGCATCGGCCTGGCCCTCCGCTCCCTGCTGGAGCGGGAGGGGGCGCGGGTGATCATGACCCGGGAAGGCGATTACCTGCCGGGGGGCAGTTGGGAGCGCCAACTGGCCGCCCGGGTGGAGCTGGCCAACCGGGTGGGAGCTAACCTTTTGGTCAGTATCCACGCGGATTCCAACAAACCGTGGTACCAGGGGACGACCACCTATTACCTGGGCAACTCCTCCGGCGGGCGGCGCCTGGCGGAGAGCGTCCAGCGGGCGGTAACGGCTGCTCTAGGCTCGCAGAACCGGGGAATCAGGGCCAAAAGCTTCTACGTTCTGCGCCACTCGCGCATGCCTGCCGTCCTGGTGGAGGTGGGCTTCCTCTCCAATCCTCTGGAGGAGCGCCGCCTGGCTGACCCCGGCTACCAGGAGCGGGCGGCCCGCGGCATCCTGCAGGGCATCGTCAACTACCTTCAGTAAAAACCGCCTCTTTTTCTTCAGCCCAGCTCGTGGCTGAGTCGTTTTAGGTGAGCCTGGGCTGCACCCTGGCTGAGGGTCGTCTGCAGGGAGAAGCCCCGGCGAAGAGAAAATAATGGGCGGGAGGGAGGAGGCGGCCAGCAGGGGGAGAAAGGGCGAAGGGCGGCACCATCTCCAAGGAACTCCTTGACCAGGTGGTGCAACGCATTGTGAGCGTGGCCAAGCCGTTCCCGTCGAGATCGTCATTGCCACCCCGGAAGAGGCAGAAAAGGCACTCAAAGCTGTAGCCGTCGCCTTGCAGATACCCTTCCGGAAGATGCATTCACTGGTGGACCTGTTTGATCTCTTGGTTGCGAGTCTGGTTGTGTGCGCCGGGAAATTAGGATATAATCGAAGGGTATACTAGGCCTGAGGGCCGGGAGGAGGTCTGTTGATGCAGATTACGGAAGAGATGACCATTCGCGAGGCGTTGATGCTCAACCCCAGAACGGCTGAGGTTTTCCTTCGCTACGGCATGCATTGCTTAGGCTGCCCTTCCGCTACCGGAGAGAGCATCGGTGCGGCGGCTCAATCCCACGGGATCGATATCAACACCCTTTTGCAGGAACTGAATGAGGTTCTAAATCAAAAGTGAGGCCAGTGCCAGGGGGGCGCGAGCGGGACCTCCCCGTTTTTGCATGAGCGGGAGGGATGCAGGTGGGTGGGGACTTTTCCTGCGTGATTTTGGCGGCCGGCCAGGGGACGAGGATGAAGTCAGACCGCCCTAAAGTCCTTCATCCCGTGGGCGGCCGGCCCATGTTGTTGCACGTCCTGCGGGCAGTCTGGGAGGCGGGATGCCACGATCCGGTGGTCGTGGTGGGTCACGGCGGGGAGATGGTGCGCTCTCTGGTCGCCCAGTCTTCTTTTTCTGCGGCCCGCTTTGCCGTCCAGGAGCGACAGTTGGGCACGGGTCACGCGGTCTTGCAGGCCAAGGGAGTTCTCCCGGAGGCAGGGACGGTTCTGGTGGTGTGCGGCGACACACCTCTTCTGCGCCCTGCCACCCTGCGGGCGCTGGTGGAGGAGCACCGGCGGGGCGGTTTCGCGGCCACAGTCCTCACCGCGCACCTGAACGACCCCACCGGCTACGGGCGCGTCGTGCGGGGTCCGGACTCTTGTCTGGAGAGGATCGTAGAAGAAAAGGATGCCACTCCGGAAGAGCGGGCCATCAAAGAGATCAACGCGGGCATTTACGCCTTTGAGCTGGCTTACCTCTGGCCTGCCCTGGAGCGGATCACCCCAAACAACGCCCAGGGGGAGTATTACTTGACCGATGTGATCGGCCTTTTGCGCGCAGCCGGGAAGGCGGTCGGTACTCTCTTCTGCCCGGATCCGCAGGAGATCCTGGGCGTCAACTCGCGCCGCCAGCTGGCGGGAGTGGAAGCGGTCCTGCGCCGGCGCAAGGCGGAGGACCTGATGGAGACCGGCGTGACCATTGTCGATCCCAATGCCACCTACATCGACGTCGACGTAACGGTGGGGCGCGACACCGTGATCTTCCCCTTTACCTTTCTCGAAGGGGAGACTGTCGTGGGGGAGCGGTGCATCATCGGTCCCCAGTGTCGGATCGTGGACAGCCGACTGGGGGATGAGGTGCAGATCCAGTATTCCCTGGTTTACGAATCCACTCTGGGCCGTGGCGTCCGGGTGGGTCCCTTTGCTTACCTGCGCCCGCAGACCGAGGTGGCGGAAGGGGCGAAGATAGGGGATTTTGTCGAGCTCAAGAAGGCGCGCATCGGCCCCGGCAGCAAGGTGCCGCACCACAGCTACGTGGGTGACGCCGTGGTGGGGGCCGGGGTCAACATCGGGGCGGGGACCATTACCTGCAACTACGACGGGCGGGAGAAGCACCAGACCGTTATTGAAGACGAGGTCTTTGTGGGGAGCAACACCAACCTGGTGGCTCCTGTCCGGGTGGGCAGGGGGGCCTACATCGCTGCCGGGTCCACCATCACGCGGGATGTGCCTCCGTACAGCCTCGGCATCGGCCGGGCGCGCCAGTCCATCCTGGAAGGGTGGGTCAAAAAGCGCCGCGACCGGGAACGGGAGTAGGTGGCGGCGAAGTCTCGGCCTGGTTTGACGCGGCCATTCCGCAGATGGTATAATGTACAACTGTACGCAACTCAGAAATTCCGCCAGTAAAGCGCAGGAGGGATGGGAATGTCCAGGCTGGCATTAGAGGCCGAGGTGCGTTCGGAGAAAGGCAAGGGCGCCAACCGCCGTTTG
>JASBVW010000228.1 GCA_029961005.1 Bacillota bacterium | reverse complement strand
CGGGTATTCAGCCCGGCGCGGCGGCGCCCCTTCCCTCTCCGCCCTACCCTGAGCAGGCGCCCGCCCACCCGGGATGGCCCGCAGAGGCGGCCGCTCCGCTGTCCCGCGGGCCGCCGGAGCCGTTCCACCGGGCGCCGGCTGGGCAGTACCTGCAGGCTGGGCGGGAGGGGCCGGAGCCGGCCGGGCCGGCCGTTGCGGCACAGCCGGCACCTGCTGCTGCAGCTCAGGCTTAGCCTCTCGTTGCTGCACAGCGGCCGGTTTGGTCTGGCTGCGCAAAGCGGCTACCCGCTCCCGGATCCGCTGCGCCAGGGATTCCTCTATAATGCTCATGTGATTTTTGGCCTCCACCCCCAGCTTCTGCAGCAACACCACCAGATCCTTGCTGTTGACGTTCAGCTCTTTAGCCAGTTCATATACTCTAACCTTTGCCACTCACTCCTCACCCCCACTGCGCCGACCGATCTCCTGCACCACTGCAGAAGCCAGCCCTGCGTCCAAGATCGCCACTGCGCTCCGCGCTGAGGTCCCCAAAGCGCGGCCCAACTCTTCTTTCCGGCCGTAAATCGTACAGCTCACTCCTCCCGCCCGTGCCAGGCGCTGATACATAGCTCGGCTCTGCGGCGAGGCGTCCTCCGCCACTACCAAAAGCCTCGCCCGCCGGCGCAGGACAGCCCGGCGGATGCCCTCCTCGCCAGAGAGTACCCGGCGCGCCCTCCGCCCAAAGCCAAGCAAAGACATGACTTTATCCATCTCTCTCCAGGTCACCCGCCTGCTCTTTGGCTGGCAGTTTCAGCTGGCGGGCCAGGTTGTTCCAGACTTCTTCTCCTATTATTTCTTGCTCCAGAGCCTTTTCCAGGGTCTTACCCTTTCTGGCCCTCTCCAGGCAGTCCGGCGATGGACAGAGGTAGGCCCCCCGCCCGGAGCGTTTGCCGGTGGGGTCCACCACCACTGAGCCTTCAGGAGTGCGTACGATGCGGATCAGCTCCTTTTTGGGGCGGACGGAGCGGCACCCCAGACAAGTGCGCTGCGGAACTTTCCGCGGGCCTGCCATTCACTCCTCACCCTCCGCCGGGCTTTCTTTTACCTCCCCCTCTGCCGCCGGGAGCACTTCCTTCAACTTTTCCAGCTCTCTCAGGTCCTTGAGCACCAGCTTCTCTCCCTTACGGCTTTTGCCGGAAGCCTTCTTTCCTTTATCTTTACCAGCCGCCACAGAAGGGCCCTTCTCCTCCTGCAGCACCTCTTCCGGCTCTTCCGCGCTCTTCCTCTCTTCCCCGCCTTTAATGAGCTCCGCCAAAAGCTGATCGAAGAGTTCGGAGTCCACCTCTACGGGCGGCGTCGCAGGAGGAGCCGCTTCCGCTGCGGCAGGGACCGGGGGCTGCTCTTCCCGACGGACCTCCTCCGGCTCGGCCTGGGCTGCCGGCACAGGTTCCTCGACCTCTTCAGGCGGCAGAGGCGGACCCATCAAGGCCTCCATGGCCAGAATCTGCTCCATCTGGGTCTCGCTCTTAATGTCAATCTTCCAGCCGGTCAAGCGCGCAGCCAAGCGGGCATTTTGCCCTTCTCTCCCGATCGCCAGCGAAAGCTGCTGGTCCGGGACGACCACGCGGGCGGCCTTGGCGGCCTCATTGGGGTAAACCGCCACCACTTTAGCCGGGCTGAGGGCGTGGGCGATAAATTCTTTGATGTCGCTGCTCCACGGGATGACGTCGATCTTCTCTCCCCGCAGCTCCCGGACGATGGTCTGCACCCGGATGCCCTTCTGCCCCACGCAGGCCCCTACCGGGTCGACGTTCTCGTCGCGCGACCACACGGCCACCTTGGAGCGGTGACCGGGCTCCCGCGCCACCGCTTTGATCTCCACCACCCCTTCATAAATCTCCGGCACTTCCAGTTCAAAGAGGCGCTTCAACAAGCCGGGATGGGTGCGGGAGAGCAAGACCTGGGGACCTTTGGTCGTCTTGCGCACCTCGGTGATGTACGCTTTGATCCGGTCCCCGTAGCGGTAGTTCTCGTTAGGCATCTGTTCTGAGGGCGGGAGGACAGCCTCCACCTTCCCCAGATCCACGTAGACATTCCGCTGCTCGTGGCGCTGGACTACCCCGGTGACGATGTCGTTCTGTCGGTTGACGAACTCTTCGTAGATGAGATCGCGCTCCGCTTCGCGAATGCGCTGGATTACCACTTGCTTGGCCGTTTGTGCCGCGATCCGCCCAAAATCCTGCGGGGTGACCTCAATCTCCACCACATCGCCTTCCTGGTAGTTGGGGTTGAGGGCTCGCGCCTCCTCCAGCGAAATCTGGAGGTGGGGATCGCTGACCTCAGCCACCACGGTCTTTTGGGCGTAAACATTGATCTCGCCGCTCTTTTCGTCAATTTCCACGCGGATGTTCTGCGCCGAAGCGTTGGCGTGCTTTCGGTAGGCCGAAAGGACGGCCGTATTGATGGCGTCAAAGAGGACCTCTTTGGCGATACCCCTTTCGTGGCTTAATTCGTACATGGCTTCCATGAATTCCCGATTCACCGCTGCAACCCCCTACTAATTTTAGAACTCGAGGGCCAACCTGACCTGGGCCACCGCAGAGCGGGGAAAACTCACGGTCCTTTCCTTTCCCCGCTCCTTCACCATTATAACGATCGCATCTCCTTGCAGTCCCACCAGTTGTCCCCGCCACACCTTTTTCCCTTCCAGAGGGGCGAAGAGGGAGACCTGCACCAGGTGCCCCTGAAAACGCGTATAATCTGACTCCGTCCTCAACGGCCGCTCCGCACCCGGCGAGGAGACCTCAAGGAGGTAGTGGTGGGGGATGGGATCCGTCCGGTCCAGCTCGCGGCTGAGGCGTTCGCTGACCGCCTCGCAGTCATCTATGGTCACCCCACCCGGTTTGTCGATGTAGAAACGGAGCACCCACTCTTTGCCCTCGCGCAGGAACTCCACGTCCCACAGTTCCAGATGTAGTTCCTCCAGGATAGGGCGGGCGTAATCTTCCGCCCAGGCCTTGAGCTCTTCCTTGGTCAACCCCGCCGCCTCCTGTCCTCGAGAATGGTCTCAGTACAACGAAAGAGTGGGTTGAACCCACTCTTCTCCGACCAAAGACGCTGCACACCTTAAACCGCTCAATCCAAAGGTATTTTACCACATCGCCCGGCTGATTGCAACCCCTCTCAGCCTTTGGAGACCACGCGCCGCAGGATCTCCCAATACATGAGCAG
>JASBVW010000227.1 GCA_029961005.1 Bacillota bacterium | reverse complement strand
AAGATGCTCTGTGCCCCGGACTCGACCCCAAACTGGATGGCCCGGCAGCCCGCCCTGGCCATCTCTTGAAGAAGCGGTGGGTCCACCATGTCCACACGGGTGGCGCACCCCCACGCAAGGGGGTACTCCAACCGCTCCAGAAGGGCCAGTAATTGCCGCACCCACCTCCTGTCCAGCGTGAAGATGTCGTCTACAAAGAAGACGTAAGCGGCTCCGTAGCTTTCAATCAGCATTCTAACTTCGTCTATCACCTTCTCGGGCGCCCTCGCCCGGCGGCGGCCCTGCCACAGGAAAGAGGCCGAGCAGAAAGGGCACCGGAAAGGGCAGCTCCCCCGGGCTGTGAGCACGTTCCACCGGTCCTCGTAAAACTCGAGGGGGAAGAGTTCCCGGGCCGGATAAGGCAGTGCATCCGGATCCAAGAGTCTTCTCCTTTAATTGATTCTGAGTGCCCCTCCTTCCTTATACCCCAGCCCCTTGATCTCTGCCAGGTCTTTCCCCTCCCCGGCCAGGGTCTCGATCAGCTCCAGTAGCGTCTCCTCGCCCTCACCCAGGACCACAAAGTCCACGGCTTCTTCCGCCAGCACCCCTTCCGGAAGCAGAGTAGGGTGGGGTCCCCCCAGCACCACCGCCGCTTTCGGGTTCAAGGCCTTCACTCTCCGGGCGATCTCCAGGGCATTGGGATAGGTCTCCGTATGGGCGGAGATGCCCACCACCTCCGGCCCGCTCTCAACCAGGCGATCGACGCGCCGCCAGTTCAACCCGCTGACGTTGAAGTCAATCGCGCTGACTTCATGCCCTTCCCGGAGCAGAACCGCCCCCAGGTACGCCAGGCCCAGCGGCGGGGCCAGCCTGGCATGAGGGCTGCGTTTGGCCACCGGTGCGTTGATCAGTGCCACGTGCACGCTCAGGTCCCTTCTTTCCCTGCGCAGAGGAGGCACTGCCTCATCGATCGACAGTGCCTCCCTGCGCGCTGATCTTCTCCCACCGGGCGGTTTCTACGCCTGCTGCGCCTCCTCCTGCCTCGCCGCCTCAGCCGAACCATTGGTCAGGGCCTCAGCCAGCGCGCGGCACTGCTCCAGCCTTTGCTTCAGCAGTGGCTTAACGAGGGCCACCTTCGACTGGTAGCTCTCCCCTTGCTTCAGCTCCTCCTCCAGCGCCCGGGCCAGCTCCTGGTCGCCCAGGACTTCGCCCACCCACCTCGTCAGCTCTTCCAGGTCTATATACCCGATGAAAGGATGGCCCCCTTTCAACAGGTAGTGTTCCAGGCTGTCCATCCGCAGGAAATCCGCCACTTCCTGAAGGCTATAGAGCGAGCATTGTTCGTTGCCGGTGGCAGGAGACATCTTATAGCCCACCAGCCGCTCCTCGTATTCCACCTCCCGCAACAGCTTCAGCGCCAGCTCCCGGGACGGCTCTGAAAGTACGGCCATGGCTCTCCCTTCCTCCGCTTCATTTACCCAGCTTACCGTTGCGCTCCAGTTCGTCCGCCACCTTCTTCAGCCCCAGCTCCTCCAGGGTGCTCCGAGTGGGCCAGCCGGTGGAGGTATCCCAGCCCTCCAACTTGTAGTACTTGGTCTTCCACTCCTCGAACTTCTTCCGGTCCAGCACCCTACCTTCACACGTGCTGTACTTCCACTGCCCGTCTTCGTAGACCGGCAGCCAGTAAGGCGCTTTGGTCGGGACTTTATACACGTAGCCCGAGTGGACCTCCAAATCGCGGTGCCGCCCTTGCAGGACCCAGATGGACCGGTCCAGGTTCCAGATCTTGCGCCCCATCTCCATGCCCTGCTCAAAGGTGAGGTTCTTGCCGGTCACGGCGTTGAAGAACTTAGGCTCAGCCTCGGGCGTTGTCCCGTTCAGATCGGGCACGTTGATGTTCACCAGGTCGGGCCACGCCCAGTCGCAGTAGAGCAGGGACTGCTTCCAGAACCGGGTGTAGTGGCGGTGCCAGGCAATCATCTTGGCCTTGCCCTCGGAGTAGATGCCCTCGACGCTGTAGTCAAGCATCGCCGGATCCTTATAGGGCACCAGCTTCTGGGCTATGATCTCCACCATCTTCTCCGCCGGGTAGAGGGGAGCCTCGCCGGCCATGGCCGTTACCGTGGGCATCCAGTGGACGTACCAGTTGACGCAGTGCTCGTTGATATCCCGGTCGCCCAAGATGGAGCCGTAGCTCCACTCCACCTCCAGCCGGGGATCGTAGTGCTCGTGGTAACCCCAGTTGGGGAAGGGCAGAAGGCCGGTGTCGAGGTCCTTTTCCAGCCGGCCCCACTTCTTGGCCGCCCTTATGATTCCCTCCGCCAGATCTGCCCCTATCCCTTCGCGGTAAGCGATGGCTCTGGAGTAGGCTGCGATGAACTCCATGGTCCCATACTTGTCAAAAGGCAGGTCGGTGTTGATCTGCTTGCCCGGCCCCAGGACCCCCATCTTGTAGAGCTCTCTCAGGTAGGGGTGGACCCTCACGTCGTAGACATTGAGGCCGTACCGCTGCAGGAGGTCGGTGGAACGGAGAGCGGTCTTGGGATCCGCCACCGTGTAATAGAGCGACTCCACGCACTGCGACTCGTTGCTGTCGCCGCTCTGCGTCCTTCTGCGGCAAGCTATGTAACATCCCGCGCACCCCTGGGGCCGAGACGGCTCTGTTATAGGAAGAGACAGGGGGCCGAAGGACGGAGAACGGTTGATAATCCCGTACCAGGCAAAGTTCTCTTTCGGTGCGGGTCTAGCCGGGGCATCCACGTTGTACTGCCGACTGGCAAACCACCGCCTGGCCTCGATGAGAGCGTTGGGGTCGGCGATTTCCACGCTGCGGGTCCCCAGCACGCTGATGGCCTTTAGGTTCTTGGAGCCCCACACTCCGCCGAAGCCGCCCTGGCCAGCTCCGTTCCCGGCGTCGTGCACCAGGCAGCCGTTCCGGTTCAGGTGTTCGCCGGCGGGGCCGATACACAGCACCGCCGGCCGCTGAGTGGTGCGCCCCGCCTCCCGGACCGTCCCGGCCTGAATCCAGTCGCGAAAGTCCCGGCTGCCGGTGACGATCCGCCAGATCTCCTCTTGCGTCTCCCAGGTGTCCAGGCCCCACAGGCCGCTGGCGTCCTCGATGGCTACGTGATCATTCACTATATTGATCCAGACCGGCTTTTCCGCCTTGCCCTCGATGACGATCCCGTCCCACCCCGCGTACTTCAACATGGCGGAGAACCGCCCCCCGAAGTTGCTCCG
>JASBVW010000226.1 GCA_029961005.1 Bacillota bacterium | reverse complement strand
CTCCGGGCTCACCGCTTGCCGCGTACTCCCTAGCCAGTAGTGAGCGGAGAGCTTAGGCAACACCGGCTCCAAGAGCGTATCCGGTAGGCAAATATTGATGAAGCCTTCCTGATCCCCCACCTTGACGCTTAAGGTCACCAAGATCACCATCTGGCTGGGAGCCACGATCTGCACAAACTGGGGATTGAGCTCGATCTGCTCCAGCGAGGCATCCACATCGGCTACGTTCCCCCAGGCCTCGTGGAAATGGGTGAGGCTGCGCAAGATGACGCGCTTCAAGATGATCAGTTCGATGTCGGTCAACTCGCGCGCCTTCTCCGGAAATTGCACCTTGCCCCCCAACAGCCGCTGCACGATCATCAAGGCCAGGGCGGGGTTGATCTCCAAGACCCCTTCCCCTGGCAGCGGCGCCAACGTAAAGGTGCACATGACCGTCGGGTTAGGCAGCGAACGAATGAACTCGTCGTAGGTCATCTGTTGCACCGAAACCAGCTTTACATCCACCAAAACGCGCAAGTAGGTAGTCAGGGAGGTGCTCAAGAGCCGCGAGAAGTTCTCGTGCAGCATCTCCAGCGTCCGGATCTGATCCTTGGAAAACTTATCCGGGCGGCGAAAATCGTACTGCTTGACCTTGCGCGCAGATTCCTCTTTCTTGGCCGTTTCCACGTCCATCTGCCCGGTCGAGAGCGCAGCTAAGAGCGCATCGATCTCTTCTTGGGAAAGTACCTCCGGCATGGCTCTTCACCTCCTCTCCACCGCTCGCCCTTCTAGGATCACTGGAAGACGAAGTCGGTAAAGTACACCCGCCGCACCCGCCCGTTGTTGAGGAAGGCGTTGATGCGGTCGGCGATCTCCTGGCGCAGGGCCGCCTTACCCTCCGGAGTGCGGATGTCTGCTGTGGTCTTGGAGCTTAAAACCGAGATAATGGCATCTTTAATCTGGGGGTCGCGCTGCCCCAACTCCAACAGGGTCTGCTGATTGGTCACCTCCAAAACCACCCCGGTGCGCACGTAGTGGCGCACCACCCCTTCGTCGGCCAGGTTGACCGTAAAGTCCCCGATCTTGGCCGTCGGCCCCAGCTCTTCCCGCTCCTTCATCTCCGGTGGAGGCGGAGTGGCGTTGCGAAAGAAGAGATAAGTGGTAAAGGAAGCCCCCACTACCGCCAGGATCAGGAGAGCTATGGCAAAGATAGCCGTCCCTGTATCGATCTGGATCCTATTTTCGTTCGCCATAGAAGCCGTCCTCCTTGAATCTCTCTCCTCTGGAGCCTACCTTGGCTCCCCCTCCGACAGGTCTTGGCGTAGAATCACGATGTCGACCCGCCGGTTCTTCGCCCGACCTTCCGCTGTCGCATTGGAAGCCACCGGCCTGTATTCCCCGTACCCCGCCGCCGAGAGGCGCTTGGGCGGGATGTGGGTGGTCTCTAGGAGGTAGCGGACCACGTTAGTGGCCCGGGCCGTGGACAACTCCCAGTTGGAGGGGTAGCGCTCGTTGTGAATCGGCCAGTTGTCCGTGTGCCCCTCCACCCGGACGTGGTTGGGGATGCCGGCGATGAGCCGGCCGATCTTGTCGAGGATGGCGCGGGCCTCCGGCCGCAGCTCCGCCTTTCCCAGGTCGAAGAGGATCTGATCCTTGAAGCGGATCACCACTCCCCGCTGCTCCATCAGGGTCACCGCCACTCCCTCCAGCCCGGCTTCCTGCAGGTACTCCCCCACCCGCTGGTACATCTGCTCCAGTTGCTGCAGAGCGACCAGGTCCGCGTTGGGGACCTCGGAGATATCGCCCTCCCCGCTCAAATCCACCGGCTGGATCTCGGCCCCGCCCCGCAGAATGCCCACAGCCATCTGGAAAGACTGCATCGCCGCCTGGAACTTCTGCATGTTGATGGTGGAGAGGGCAAAGAGCAACACAAAGAAGATCAGAATCTGCGTCACCATGTCGCCGTAGGTGACCATCCACAGGGGAGCCCCCGGCGGGGGAAGATCTTCTGACCTTTTCTTAAGCACTTCTCCTCACCGCGCTCTCCTCGAAGCGCACCTCCTGGCGGGCCGCCAGCTCGCGCTGCTTGGGCTCCAGGAAGGCCTTCAGTTTCTCTTCCACGATCCGCGGGTTTTCGCCCGCCTGGATGGAGAGGATGCCCTCGATCATCACCTGCTTGAGCAGGACCTCCTCGCTGCTGCGCAGCTTCAACTTGTTGGCCAGGGGCGTGAAGATCAGGTACGCCCCTATAGCCCCGTAGAAGGTGGTCAGGAGGGCCACCGCCATTGCGGGCCCCACCGTGCTGGGGTCGTTGAGCCGGCCCAGCATCTGAATCAGCCCGATGAGGGTACCGATCATACCGAAGGCCGGGCAGACGGAGGCCATCATCTCAAAGACGCTGCGGCCGGTCTTGTGGCGCTCCTCCAGGAAGATCAGCTCCACCTCCAGGATGTTGCGCACCAGCTCCGGGTCCGTCCCGTCCACCACCAGCTGGATCCCTTTTTGCAGGAAATCGTCCCCGGCCTGCTGGGCCTCCTCCTCCAGGGCCAACAGCCCCTCCCGCCGGGCCTTCTGGGCGTACTGGACCATCAGGGTGATGACGTCGGTGGGGGACATCTTCTGGGGGAAGAAGGCCACCCGCAAAATTTTAGGCACCTTGCTCAGAGTCTCCATAGGAAAGCTGACGATGGTGGCCCCCACCGCCCCGCCAAAGGTGATAAAGACCGACGGGAGGTTGATAAAAGCCCCTATATCGCCGCCGCCCAAGAAGATACCTATAAACACCACTACCAGGCCGCCGCCCAGCCCGATGACCGTCGCCAAATCCATCCCTATCTCACCTCACACCCTCATCTCCTGACTCCTCCGGACCCTTGCCTTCCGGCCCCGCCCGGGGGACCACCCGCACCGGCACCCCCGCCCCCAGGCGCCGGTGATAGGCCATCACCGCCTCCAGCACCTGCTCCACCGTCTCCCGCACCACGTACTTGTGGCCGTTGGTCAGGGTGACCACGGTGTCAGGGGTGGCCTCCACCGTCTCGATGTGCTGGGCGTTCAGGATAAACTGGCGCCCGTCCAGGCGGTTCAGGTAGATCACGCCTTCTCACCTCACGGCGCCGGGGCCGGCCCGGGGTGGTAAGCCCCGGGCCGGCCGCAGCTCTTCTCTACCGCGCTTAGCCGCTGACTTCAGCTGGGCCCTCCCTTACCCTGTTCACTTTAGTTAGCGCTTCAGGTTCACCAG
>JASBVW010000225.1 GCA_029961005.1 Bacillota bacterium | reverse complement strand
GGCTGCTGGTACTGCACCGCAGGGCAGGCGGGGAGGTCTTCACTTCTGAGGAGAAAGAGGCGTTCTCCGCGTTGGCTGCCCAAATGGGGTTGGCGCTAGAGAACATTCGCCTCCACGACGAGGTTTTGAAGAAGGAACGCCAGGTGCAGAGGGCGGAGCGGCTCTCTGCGTTGGGGCGGCTGACGGCCGGCTTGGCTCACGAGATCCGCAACGGCCTGTACAAGATCGGCGGGTGTGCCGAGATCCTGCAAGACGAAGCGAGTACCGATCCGCGCGTGGCAGAGCTGGCCTCCGGCATCGCTGAAGAGACCAGGGACTTGGCTGAGGTGCTGGACCGCTTTCTCTCTTTTGCCCAGGAAGGGAATAAAGCATGGCGGACTTTCTCTGTAAGGACGGTGGTCCAGGACGTCCTCTTCTCCCTGCGCCAGGAGTTGGAGCGGAGAGGGATCGAGTGCCGTTGCTTGATGCCGGAGGATGAGCTGGTCATGCTGGGCGATGCCCCCCGGATCAGGGAGGCCATTCTAAATCTGGTGCTCAACGCGATAGAGGCCATGGAAGGGGGAGGAGAGCTGGAGCTACGTTTAAAGAGGCAAGACGGGGGCTGTGCCGTGGAGATAAAAGATACCGGCCCTGGCATCCCCCCTCAATACCTGGAAGAGATCTTTGACCCGTTCTTTACCACCAAACCGGAGGGGACCGGCCTTGGCCTGCCAATTGCCGATCAGATCGTGCGGGAGCACGGCGGCAGGATCTGCGTAGTCAGCGAATTAGGCCGGGGGAGCACCTTTACCGTGGTCTTGCCTTTGCTCGAATCTAAAGCGACGGAGACGGAGGGCGGTGAGCAGGCATGCGGGCATTGATCGTCGACGACGAGGCACGAGGGCGCCTGGTGCTGCGCCATCTGTTGCAAAAGTATACCAGCCTGGAAGTGGTGGGGGAGGCCGGAGACAGCCCGACCGCCTTGCAGTTGATTCCGAAGCTGCACCCGGAAGTCGTCTTTTTGGACATCCGCATGCCGGGCCTGAATGGCCTGGAGTTGGCCCATCTCATAAGGAGAAAAGGGTTGCCTTTGCAGCTGGTCTTCGTCACTGCTTACGGGGAGCATGCGCTGGAGGCCTTCGACCTGGATGCGGTGGATTACCTGGTGAAGCCCATTCGCCCGGAGCGCCTCCAGGAGATGGTCAGGCGCCTGGAGGCGAGGAGGGGCCTGCGCGGGCCGGATGAACGGGTCATTGCTGCCCTGATCAGCCAATTGCGGCCTGTCTGGGAGCGCAAGCTTCCGCTCGAAATCACTAAAGACGGCAAAAGGTGCACGGTGTATTTGGAGGAGAGCAAGATTCGGTTTGTGGAAGCCCAGGGCCACAAGACGCGGGTGGTGCTAGCCGGGAATGAGGTTTATGAGGCCAATCTCTCTTTGGGGGAGCTGGAAAAATGGCTGTCGCCGCACCTGTTCTCTCGCGTTCACCGGGGCTTTATCGTTAACCTCTCGGCAGTCCAAGAAGTGAGTGTGGAAGGGAGGATGTACTTTTTGCGCCTCAAGGGATGCAGCGAGGTGGTCCCGCTGAGCAGGGAGAAGTTGGAGGCCTTCCAAGTGGCCATGAAGCGGTTTCAACAAACTTAGATCTCTTAGATCTGGCAGCGCTGGGTCAGCCCCTCTCCCCCTGTAAGGGGAGAGGGGCTTTCGTTTTGCTGTGGGACGGTCCGTGAATACAGGTGCACGTTTGGTGCTGCTGGGCGCACATTCGATGCTTCACGTGTAGGTTCCGCAGAGAGGTTCCCTAAAAATTCAAAGCAGAGTCGGTCTCTTAGAAAGGGGTGAGGTGTAAGCAATAGAGGGAGGGTTTCCTTAAGCCGTCGGCAGCAGCTTGATGGGTCTGCGGGTCAGCGTCAGCTGCCGCCCTTAGCGAAGCCGAGAAAGGGGGAAAGGGTAATGAGCTCCGAAGAACTGGGATCCAGGCAAAAGGGGGTATCCCGCCGGCGCTTCTTAAAGATGGCCGGTGTTGTAACGACGGGTGTTATTCTGGCTGAGGCGGTGCCCAGGGTATTTTGGCTTGATGAGGCGGTAGCCGCCATTCCTGTTTCTGGTGGATACCTGCTGCTGGATACGAAGAAGTGTGCGGGTTGCTGCTCTTGTATGCTCGCCTGCTCACTGGCTCACGAAGGTAAAGAGAACCTCTCGCTTTCGCGGATACAGATAACACAAAATGCGTACGGGCATTTTCCGAATGACATCACGCCGAGCCAGTGCCGCCAGTGTGTGGATCCGGCTTGCCTTAAGGCGTGCCCAACCGGCGCCCTCCATGCCGACCCGAAGAACGCCAACGTACGCCTGGTCGATGCCACCAGGTGCATCGGGTGTCAGTCCTGTATCAAAGCTTGTCCGTTCACACCTAGCCGCGTCATCTGGAATTTTGAGGGAAAACATGCCCAGAAGTGTGACTTGTGCGCCAACACCCCGTACTGGAAGGGGAGAGGCGGTCCCAACGGACTTCAGGCTTGTGTGGAGATCTGCCCCATGAAGGCAATCAAGTTCACGAAGGAAGTCCCGGTCCAGGACGGTGACGCCGGCTACAGTCCCAATCTGCGCGGGGCCAACTGGAAGCGGTTAGGGTTCCCCATTGACTAGTTGGGAGGTGATGAAGGTGTACGGTTACGCAGGCAAGATCCTGAGGGTTAACCTTAGCAATGGGAAGATTTCTACTCTCAACACAAAGGACTATGCGAAATGGGGCGGCGGTCACGGCATGGGTTCTGCCATCTTTTGGGACCTGTGCCGGGATAAAGCGATCAGCGGCTTTGACCCTCGCAATGTGGTCACTATCATGACGTCTCCGTTGTCGGGAACCCTGGTGCCGGCCGCGGGTGGCCGTTGTGAAGTGCAGGGTATCGGAGTACAGGGGTATCCTATCGAATGGTTTACCCGGAGCAACTTCGGGGGACGCTTTGCCGCCATGCTAAAGTATGCCGGCTGGGATGGCATAGTGATTGAAGGCAAAGCGCCCAAACCGGTTTGGATTAACATTGTCAACGACCACGTGGAGATTGAAGACGCTACATGGCTCTGGGGTCTGGATACTTGGGAAACCCAGCAGGAAATTTGGCAAGCGGTTACCGGAGATAAAGACCTTTGCGACTGGATGGAGAAAGACGGAGCGCGCACGATGCAAAGGCCGGCCGTGCTCACTATCGGGCCGGCCGGTGAGAATCTGGCGCGCTCGGG
>JASBVW010000224.1 GCA_029961005.1 Bacillota bacterium | reverse complement strand
AATGAAGATCTTGCCGTCCCCCATCTCCCCCGTGCGGGCGTTTTCGATGATGGCCTTTTTAGCGGCCGCCACCTGCCCGTCTCCCACGGCCACTTCCAGCTTCACCTTGGGCACCAGGTCTACCTTATACTTCTCGCCGCGCCACTGCTGAACGATGCCCTTTTGTGCCCCATGCCCTTCGATCTCTGTGACCATCAGGCCGGAGCAGCCCACTTCTTCCAGGGCCCGCCGGACTGCGTCGAGCTTCTCCGGGCGGATAACGGCGGTGATGAGTTTCACGGTCACTTCCTCCCTTCACTGAGCGATTGGCTGCTCCCCACCCGGGCGGCACCCCCGTTCAGCAGGACGAGGGAGTACGCCGGCTTGCGGGTGAGGAATTCTGGATAAGCGGCATTGCCGTGCTCGCCGATGTCCAGGCCTTCGATCTCCTCCTGGAGGCTCACCCGGATGCCCACGGTTGCCTTTAACACGGCCCAGATGAGCAGGGAAGCCAGGAAGACGAAGGCACCCACGGACAAGACGCCCGTCAGCTGGGCCAGCAGGAGCTTGGTACCGCCTCCGAAGAAGAGGCCGTTGCCGGTGGCGACCCCGGTGATGCCGTCCTGGGCGAAGAGGCCCACGGCCAGGGTGCCGAAGATTCCGTTGACCAGGTGGACGGAAAGGGCGCCCACCGGGTCGTCGATCTGCAAGCGGTCAAAGCCCACGACGGCCAGGACTACCAAAATGCCGGCGATTAAGCCGATGATCAGGGAGCTGGCGACGCTGACGAAGGCGCAGGGTGCGGTGATGGCTACGAGACCGGCCAGGCCGCCGTTGAGGGTCATGCCCAGGTCGGGCTTACCCAGAAGGAACCACGAGGTCAGGGTGGCGCTCAGGATGGCCGCCGCGGCGGCGGTGTTGGTGGTGACGACGATGTGCGAAATGGCTTTGGGGTCGGCAGCCATCGTGGAGCCCGGGTTGAAGCCAAACCAGCCGAACCACAGGACGAAGGTCCCCAGCGTGGCCAAGCTGAGGTTGTGCCCCGGTATGGGTACGCTCCGGCCGTCCTCGGTGTACTTGCCGAAGCGGGGGCCGAGGAGCAGGATGCCGGCCAGGGCCGCCCACCCGCCCACGGAGTGGACCACAGTCGAACCGGCGAAGTCAAACATGCCCAGTTTGGCCAGCCATCCTCCGCCCCAGATCCAGTGTCCCACGATGGGGTAGATGAGCATGGACATGGCGAAGGAGAAGAGGATAAAGGACTTGTACTTGATTCGCTCTGCGACCGCCCCGGAGACGATGGTGGCGGCGGTTCCGGCGAAGACCAGTTGGAAGAAGAACTTGGCCAGAAGCGGTACCCCCGTCCAGGAGAGGGCGGAATAGACGCCCCGGTAGGCTGCGCCGACGGCGGGGGAGTTGTCCGGACCGGAGAGGAAGAAGAGCCCCTTCAGCCCGATAAACGGGTTGCCGTCGCCGAACATGAGCCCCCAGCCGAGGAACAGGAAGCCCAGTGACGAGACGGCAAAGACGATGAAGTTCTTAGACAGGATGTTGACGGCGTTCTTTGCCCGGGCAAACCCCGACTCCACCATGGCAAAGCCCAGGTTCATGAAGAAGACCAGCATGGCGGTGATCAGGACCCATAAGGTGTCCAACACAACTTTGGTCTCCATCTCTACGCTCCCTCCATTTCAAGTCAACATTAATTTGACGTAATACTAACATATACCTCACAAAAAGTCAACGGTATACCCTCCCCTTTCTCTCCTTGTCTCGCCCCAATTTAACCTGCCCCTAACATCAACATAGTAGGCTTGGAGCTCCTCGCCCGGTTAAACCAAAAAATGGCTTGACAGGCGACGCGAGGCAGTATACAATAAAGAGCGTAAAATAAAATTTAGGATGTGGAAGCGATGAGGTGCGGCCGGATACCCTGGGCACCTAGGCCGCAAGGAGCGAGTGGTGCAACCGACCACACAGCGCCGCTGGCGGGTCGGATTTCTTTTTCTACGGAGGGGGTAGGGGCCGTAGCGGCGGGATAAGGGGAGTGTGACCTCCCCTTATCGCTTTCCTGGCTGCGTCTCGGCGGGAGAGGGCGAAACCGAACTGGCGGAGCGGGAGATGCTAGCGGGGGAGAAAAAGTGAGCGCGGGAGGCTGAAGACTGGTGCCGCTAAAAAAACCCCTCCTTCTGGACGCCGTCTTGGGCAATGCCCGGATGCTGATCACCTTCGACCGGCAGGGCCGCGTGCACCACCTCTTTTGGCCCCAGATCGATTTTGCCCAGCACATCAGCCAATTGAGGCTGGGCTTGGTCTCGCCCGCCCTGGGCGCCGGGGTGCTCTGGCTGGAGGACCGCCCTTGGGAGCACCGCCAGTCCTACCACCCCCGGGCGGCCCTCCTCCGCACCACCATCACCAACCAGCGCCTAGGCCTGACGGTCTACCTGGACGACTGCGTCTGGCCGGACGGCGACATCCTGGTGCGCCGCCTCACCCTGGAAAACTCCTCTCCCACCACCCTGCCCGTTGGGGTGCTTCTCTACTCCGCCCTCGACATCGAGGAGAGCCGGCGCTACAACACCGTCTATTTCGACTGGGATCAGCAGGCCTTGCTTCATTACCGCCGCGACCGGTGGTTCGCCTTCGGAGCCGATCGGGCTGCGGCGGGCTACCAGTGCGGCCGGGAACAGGGCGGGGAGAGTGCCTGGAGCGACTGCGAGGACGGCCTTCTGAGCGGCCGGGGCATCGAGAACGGCGACACGGACGGGGCGGTGCTGTGGCCACTGGAGGAGGTGGGCCCTGGAGGCCGGGCGCGCCTTTCCATCTTTCTCGCTGCGGGCCACAACTCTGCCGAGGCCCTGCGCGGCCTGGCACTGGCCCGCCGCAAGGGTGGGGACCGGCTGCTGGAAGAAGCCGAGGCGCACTGGCAGCGCTGGCTTTCCCGGGCCCGCCCTTTGGCCGGCGCGCACCCGGCCGTGGAGCAGCTTTACTACCGTTCCTTGATGACCCTCAAGCTCTTAAGCGACGAGCGGCACGGGGCCTTCATTGCAGCCCCCGAATTTGACCCCGACCGCATCGGCTGCGGTGGGTACGGCTACTGCTGGGGGCGGGACGCCTCCTATATCGCCACTGCCTTTGATGAGGCCGGCTGCCACCAGGAGGCGCGGGCCTTTTACCGGTGGGCCAAGCGGGTGCAGGACCCCCGGGGGGTGTGGTACCAGCGGTACTACGTGGACGGCCAC
>JASBVW010000223.1 GCA_029961005.1 Bacillota bacterium | reverse complement strand
CCGGTCCTGGAGCTCCAGCATGATCTCTGCCAGCTCCTCCTCTGAAACCTCTTCCCCCTCCGCGTCCCAGCTCAGGGCGTAGTTCTGGCAGAAGAGGCAGCGCAGCACGCAGTAGGAGAGGAAGACAGTCCCGGATCCGTACCGTCCTACCAGAGGTTCCTCCTCGCCGAAGTGGGGCCCCCAGCTGGCCACCACCGGCCTGGCCCCGGCGCGGCACCAGCCCCGCTCTCCCCGCGTGCGGTCCACGCGGCAGTGGTGCGGGCAGAGGGTGCAAGCGGACAGGCGGCGGTAGGCCTCACGAACCCGCCCAGACAGCTCTCCGCTCTCCCAGAGGCGCCGGTAAGAGGGTGGCCGAGTGGAAAAGGACTCATCTACCGGAGACATCGACCTCTCTCCTCTAGATGAAATAGAACGCCGCGCCGATGATGGCATAGGCGGCCAGGAGCTGGACCCCCTCCAGCCAGTTGGTCTCGCCGTCCAGCGAGATGAGGTTGGCGATGAGCACCGCTGCTGCCAGGGCGGCTAACTCAAAGGCATTGAAGATGAAGGTCATGGGGCGGCCGAAGGCCAGGCTGACGAAGATGAGGAGCGGAGCCACAAAGAGGGCGATCTGAGTGCTGGAACCCACGGCGATGGAGAGGGCCAGGTCCATGCGGTTCCGGGCGGCCATCAGGACGGCGCTGGCATGCTCTGCGGCGTTGCTGATCAGGGGAATGACGATCACGCCCAGGAAGAGCTCCGTCAGCCCCCAGGTCGCCATGACCTCTTTCAGAGAACCCACCAGGATCTCGCTCTCCCAGGCCACCGCAACGGTGGTTGCTGCCAGGATGAGGAGCGAGCGCCGCAGGGTCCAGCGGGGCCCCGCGACCTCCTCCCCGGCGTCGACCGGCGCGAAGAGGGACCGGTGGGTGCGCAGGGAGAAGAGGAGGCTCAGGACGTAAGTCGCCATCAACACGGCGGCCACGGCCAGGCTCAACCCTTCCACCCGGGTGAAGGGCATGTGGCCGGTGGCGTGGCTGAAGATGGCCGGCAGCACCAGCCCGATCACGGCCAGAAAGAGCATGGCCGAGTGCACGCCGGCGGCCCGCCCGTTGAACTCCTGGGTCTGGTAGCGCAGCCCTCCCAGGAGGAGGCTGAGCCCCAAGATTAAAAGGAGGTTACTGATGATGGCCCCGGTGATGGAGGCCTTCACCAACTCCAACAGGCCCGCCCGCAGCGCGAAGAGGAGCAGAATGAGCTCCGCGGCATTGCCGAAGGTGGCGCTGAGAAAGCCGCCCAGGCTCGGCCCCGCCGCGTGGCTGACTTCCTCCGTGGCGCGGCCCATCAGGGCGGCCAGGGGCAGGATGGCCAGGGCGCTGGTGAGGAAGATCCAGACTGCCGGGGCGTGGCTGGCTTCTAGGAAGAGGCTGACGGGGAGAAAGAGCAGGAGCAGGTTTAAAAGTTGCACGGCGAAACCTCCCTCTACTGACTTTCAGGCCGGTCCGGCCGGTGCAGCCCTTCCGCCGGGCCGGCTGCACCTGCCAGTGAGGTTTCGCTTCCGGTGGCCTGCTTCCTGCTCGAGCCCGGAGGGCTTATTCGTTCTCCTCGGGCCCGGCGGCTTTTGCCCCCACCTGCGCGCCAGCTGAGGTCACCAGGTACCCCACCACTCCGCCGTAGAGGAGGCGGTTGCCCAGGCTGGCCAAAAGAGCGACGGTTCCCAGGCGCCAGAAGGGCGGGAGGACGCCCAAAAAGGGCCCTATAATGCCCCCGGTGACCACTTCCAGGATGATCCCGTACGCCAGCCCGTACAGAAGCCAGTTAGCTCGGGGGAAAAAAGAGGCGTAGATAAGCCCAAAGAGCAGGGATAAAACGGCGTGTACCCCTATGCCCACCCAGATCCCCGTGGTGGTTTGGGCAGCGCTGCGCGGCAGCAGGATGTCCGCCGAGACCTGCAGGGGGTTAAAGGGCAGCCAGCCCAACCGGAAGCTAGCCCAGGCCGTGGCCAGCATGATGGCCCCTGCGGCCAGACCAGCCAGGGCGCCCTGTCTAAAGCGCTCTTCCATTTTGACTTCTCCTCCTTCTGCCTCTGTAAAGTTCTCCCGCACTGGCCCCTGTAGACAGAATCCCCACCCCGCCGGGGAATATACAAAAAGCAGCTCTAGAGTGGAAAGAGGTGCCATCCGGAGAGGAGGAGTCTATAATATCCTATAGAATCTTAGATCTACAGAATCTTGAGGCCAAGAGGTCTACCCGCCTCACAAACACGAAGTTTTCAGCGGCAGGGGGGGTGAGCCCTGTGGTAGCGCACCTCATCATTGAGGTGGTGGACACAGCGGCCACGGCGGGGGTGGCATGGGCGTTTTACTTTTTGTATCACCGCCGCGCCGATGCGAGATTCCAGGTGGTCGCCGCCGCCTTTGCCGTTTTGGCTGCGGGCGGCGGGGTGCATCTCCTCCTGGGCGAACGGCCGGTACAGGCCTTTTGGGTGGCGGTCTTGGTCCGCCTTTTGGGCGGTTTAGTGCTGGCTGTGGGGGCAATAGCCCCCTGCAGTTTCTTTCGCCGTGCTCACCTGGTGAAGGGCCTCCTGGTGGCAATCCTGTTCGCCTGGGCGGGGACGCTGGCGGCGGTTTTGCTTCTCCCCGCCCTCTCTGCGCGCATGGACCTTCCTTTGCGGACGGCGGTGGACGTCTTGCAGCTTTTGGCGTATGCGACGGCTGCCTGGGGGTTCTTGCGCCGCCCGGTGGTGGGCGACCGCGGCTTGGACCTGCTCTTGGTCTGGGCAATAGGAGGGATCGCCCTCTCGCGCCTGCCCTTTTTGGGGCGCACTCGCTACTTCGACTTCTTCTTTAACGCCGGACATCTGGTGCGCTTGGGGGCGGACCTCCTGCTCCTGGCCTACGGCCACCTCTTTGCCCTCCACTCGGAGCGCGACTTGGCCCGGGCCCTCCGGGAGGCGGAGGACCGCTACCGCAACCTCCTCTCTCTGGTCACGACGGCGGAGCTGGCGGCTTCCAGCCTCGATCTCTCCACCATTCTCAACCGCATTTGCCGCGAGCTGGCCTTGGACCTGGGCTTTGACCGCTGCTATGTGGCGCTCAAGAATAAGGCCGGAGGCGGTGCCACCCTGGTGGCCCTCTACGATCGGGAGGGCAGCCCCCTTGCTCCACCCCTTGCCTTGGCCCCTGCCGCTTACCCTAATCTTCATCGCGTAGTAGAGCGAGGCGTGGCCGAGGAGATCCCAAGCCTGAAAGAAT
>JASBVW010000222.1 GCA_029961005.1 Bacillota bacterium | reverse complement strand
CCAGGTGCACCGCCCCTCGCAGGCAGGCGATGTTGCGCTCCGTATCCACTTCGGCCTCGTCGGCGGTAATGGTCAGGTTCTCTAAGCGGATCAGGACCTCACCCCGGGCTAAAAAGACCTTGGTCTTCTCGCTGTACCGGATTTCGCGGGCGCGCAGGGAGAGGCGGCTCTTCCCCCGTCCGCTTCCCGTCCCCGCCCCCGGGCTGACCGCCGGATTTTCTTCTCGCATGGCCGCCGGCACGCTCTGAACCGCCGGCCATCCCAGCTCTAAGCCCAGGGCCAGGAGGAATAAGACCGCCCCTAAAACAGCTCCGGCTTTCCCCGCGAGGCCGCTGTCAGGCCTCTTCGCCCTCCTCGCGCCAGACAAGGGCTTTCCCCCCTTTCCCCATACCGCAAGAAAACCGCCTCACAGGTTGATCCGCACGTCGTTCCCCAAGCGAAGGAGGTCCTGCGGAAAAGCCTTGAAGAGCAGCTCCACGAAGAAGGTGCCCTCCTGCGGCTTCCAGACGAGGTGCACCGTCCGGCAGTGCAGGTCCCCTTTGACGCGCCAGGTGGAAGTGGTGCGCCGGTACCAGGACCAGGTGGTTTGCTCGTACTCCAGGGTCACGCCCGGCGCTACTACAACCTCAGCCGAGGTGCGCAGCTCCTCCAGGCTCATCTGCCGCGCGTCGTAGCGCCCCGCCACCCCCACGGTCACCGCCTCCGTCACCCTAATCCGCACCCCTCCCCCAAAGGTCTTCAACTGGCCAGCATTCAGATCGTAGGCCAGCTCCGCCTGACTGCTGGGCCCTGAGCTAGCCCTCAGTACCAGGTCGTCGTAGCGGGCCAAAGGGACGTTATAGCCGGTGCGGGCGGTCAAAACACCCATCGGGCCGGACAGGTAGAGGTGGGCATCCAGGCGGTCCCCCACCGTCTCCCGGTACAGCACAGGGGTCTGCCCCCAAATCCGCATAGGGCTGTAGCTCAAGACCAGCTGGCTGGAGGGCTTGCCCACGCGCACGCCCAGGGTGCCGGTCAAGGTCTCCTGCCAGGAAGTGCCGTCATAGTCCGTCACGGTGAAGGCATAGCGGTGAAAACCCTGGACCGCCGGGTGCAGCGGCACCGCGTACTCGTAAGTACGGGCCGTAAGCTGGGTACGATAACTGACCAGGTCATAGTCGTCCCAGTAGGTCTCTTCCCCGGAAAGTTCAAAGTTGACGTAGGGCAGGGTCTTGGTGCCCACCCTGCCCCGAGCCACGCTCTTGCGCAGCCAGGCGTCCCGCAATAGCCCGGCAGAGGCGCGCAGGGAGGTCCCTTCATAGCTGAGCTCGCCGCTGCCGTTGATCTTCCCCTCTTCCGCGGAGGAGGGGCGAAAGTAGCTCCCCGAGGCGCTGAGCTGCCAGCCCGGGGCCAAGCTGCGGCGGTAGCTGCCCTCGTAGAGGAGGTCTTCGCCGCCGGAGGCCCAGCCTACGGAGCGCCAGCCCACCATCACATCCTGCCGGAGGGAGTGGTGGCGCAGGACCAGCCGCTCCTCCCCCTGCCCCCACTGGTTCTGGGTGAGCAGGTACCCCTAGGCCGTCAGCCGGTCTTGGGGTGGGCCGGCCTCCCACGAACCTTGCAGCCGCAGGTCTTTTTGCCCCCACTGGCCTTCTTTCTGGTAAAAGAGAAATTTTCCTTGCTGCTCCGGCCCTGGGCGCAGGCGCCACTCCACCCCTCCCGCCATTCCCCTCTTCTGGAACCAGTCCGCCAGGAGGATGCCGGTCACCTTGGGCTCCACCAGAAAGTGGTAGGCGGTCAAGATGAAGAACCCGTCCCGCTCGTTGTACCCCACGGTGGGGTAGAAGCGGCGGTCCTCTTCGCCCAAGTAAATGACCAGGACGGGGAGGGTAAAGAGGGCCACCCTGCCCTCGTAGTAGGTGGCCGGGCGGATGACCACCTTATCCCCGGGATAGTACTCTATTCTTTCACCCTCGATGTGGTAGTGCGGCTCTGGTTGGTCGCAGGTGGTGGCCGAACCGCGCCGGAAAAGAAAGTCGTCCGTACCCGCCGGCTGCTCCACCTCTTCCGCCCGGAGAAAGGCCTCTCCCACTATGCGCCGGCTGCGCACGCGTCCGGAAGGGAGCCGCAAGGCCCAGGACTTCTCCCGCAGGCGGTAGACGAAATCCTCCCCTGCCAGCGCATCCTCGCCCCGGGTCACCTTTACCGCCCCCGCGGCGTACAGGACCTCTTGCTCCGTGTCCACCTGCACCTCCTCGGCCTCCAGCTCTACCTCTCCGTAGGCGATGCGGACCCGGCCCCTGGCCTCCAGAACCTTATCCGAGCGGTAAAAGACGCGCTCCGCCGTCAGGCGCAACGGCTCCTTCGGCTCCGATTCTACCTCCCCGCTTCCCGTCGCAGCGGCTTCTGAGTCCGGCCCCTGATCTATCCCGGAAGGCTCGGCCGGATCTTCTGGCACCGCCTCCGCCGCCGGCGCCCGTTCTTCCGGTAGCTCCGCCGCCTTGGCCCTTTCCAGCCCGTACCGCCCCGCCGCCAGGAGCGCCAGGGCCAAGAGGAACAGCGCCGCCAGCAGAACGCCCTTCCTGCGCCGACCTCCCCCTCCCGGCGGCTCGTGCCCCAACCCAGCCAGCCCTAGCAGGCTGAAACCGACCGGGGCCAGCCAGGCGGCCGTAGCCGGGGCCAGGCGGCCATGGACCCCCAAAGAGCGGGCTACCGCCGCCGCCAGGTAGTAGAGAAAGGCCAAGGCCGTCACCACACCCAGACCCCAAAGGCGCTTCTCTTGGCGCGGGGTGGGCAGGTAGGCCGCCTGGCCTAGTACCAACAGGGCAAAGACCAGGTTGGTCCAGGGCAGGGCCAGCTTGAGGTGGTAGTCCACCACCAGGGGGGTCACGTCCACGCCCCCCCGCCGGAAGAGGGCGATCGTCTCCGCCAGCTCGCGGCGGGTCATCTCCAGGGTGGTCTTCTGCTCCCCCAGAAAGACGTCCAGCCGCTCATCCACCTCCAGTCGGAAGGTGGCAAACCTCACCTCCTGGGCCACAAAGCCCTCCGCGTCCATCCGGTAGAGAATCCCGTCCTCCAGCGACCATCCTCCGCCGCGGGCCACCCGTCCGCTGCGGGCCACCAAAAGCACCGGCGCGCTGGCGTCGCTGGCGTCGTAGACCGTCAGACCCCGAAGCACGGGCCCGCTCTCCTCCACCTGGCGGATATAAAAGAAGCGGCCGCGGCCATCCTTGAAGAAGACGCGCTCCCGCACCAGAGGGG
>JASBVW010000221.1 GCA_029961005.1 Bacillota bacterium | reverse complement strand
ACCCGATTTCTCCGTTTTGACTATCCGTCACTAAGAATAGCCACTCATCCAATGGTTGCAAAAGCACCCCCCGCCTGCCAAAAATCGCCTGAAGTTCTTGAGGGGTACGCGCTTTCTGCCCGTCCAGAAGTTCTAGCAAATAGGTCTTGGCCAATGGCCTTTTCAGTTTCCGTTGGTCCAGTTCTTCCATCCGCTCAACCGCATAACCGTCGAAAAAGCGAATCATCTGGTGACGGTCCCGTACCTGCTGGAGGCGCATCTCTGTCATAGCATTCTCACCTCCACCATTTTCGTCGCTATCGTTCCCTGAAGACGTCCACCGCCTTCCCCAGTACCTTATACTCCTCCCCGGCCGCTTGTAAGTTCACGGAGCGAGAGAGCGAGCCGTCGCAGCCTCTGAAGAATCTGTACCCAACCACTTTCCACGAGGAGTGTAGCATGAATCGATTTTCAAATGCAACTACTACCCGTTTTATCGTGCCGTTGATTCTTGCTCTCAATCCACCAGGATGATACCCGACAGCGCTTTGTAAAATTTTTCTATGTCACACCCCCGGCATCCGCAGGCGCACCCGGGACGCTCCCACGGCCAGGACGACCTGGTCCGGTTCGATAGCGAGCACTCGCGCTCCTTTAATGGAGTCGCCGGGGCGGACCACCAGGACCTCCCCCATCTCCACATCTTCCAGCAGGGCGCAGGGGGAGCTGCGGCTGTAAAGGATGCCCCGCAGGCGAAAGCCCTCCTCGGCCCAGCCGTCGCCGGAGGCGGCTCCGCCCCCTTCCCCGCCCATCCCACCAAAGAGGCGCCCTTCACTCAACGGGCGATACTCCTCCAGAGAGCGGGGAGTAAAGATCCTCACGGGTGGACAGGGCGGCTTCTTCGGTTTTAGAGCCACCTCGCCGCCTCTGGCCGGATCCTTCGGCTTCCAGGTCGCCTCTCCGCCTCCGGCCTGCGGCTCTTCAGGGAGGGAGGGCGTTTCAGGTAGAGGGGGTGGGGTCTCAGAAGGCCAGGCCACCGCCACGCCGGGTCCGCTGACGGCTTCCCAGGCAGCCATCCCCAGGTAGGCGGCCGCCAGACACGCCGCCAGAGCAGCCAGGGCCACCACGGCCTGCCCCCATCCGGGCGTCCCCCCGGGCGTCTCTTCAGCTCTCCACCGGGGCGGCCAACCGGGCGACCGCCTAAGTGCCCACCGGAATCGCTCACCTCGAGTCTCCATCCTTTCCTCACCTCCTCGCCCGCTTCACACCTTCACCGCACCCTCGCACCCACCGCTCGCCACACCCTCGCCATCCCGCCTTCTGCCAGTCCGCCGCGCCCTCGTACCCCACCCCCGGGTCCTAGCCCGCCGCTCCGCTGGCGGGAGGCCGGTCGGGGGGCCGGGGCCAGGACCAGGCCGCACTTCTCCCGCCTCGGATCGCTAGCTGCGCTGCTCCGCTGCCGGAAGGCCAGGCGGGGACAGATAGACCTGAACAGTCAGGCGGATGCGCAGGAGCCCCCGCCTCTTCTCCCCCTCCTCCACCTGGACCGCAAAGGCAGTCACGTCGTAGGCCACCGGGGCCTGGCGAAGGGCATGGAGAAAACGCACCAGGGCCGGACTTCCCCCTTCCGCCTCCAGGTCCATGGCCACCGCCGGAAAAGGGCCCAGAGCCCTACCTGGCCGCGCCACCCGGCTGACCAGACGCAGCCCGCTCTCCCGACAGAGCCGCTCCCCGTCCAGAAGCAGGCGCAACTGCGCCCGGCCGGAATCGCTCTCCGGATAAAGAAGGGAGCGGTAGCGGGCTGCCTCCTGCCTCAGTTCCACCAGATCCCGGGGCAGGTTGGCCTCCCTCCCCTCCGCCCTTCCCTCCGTTCCGTTCACCAAACGCTCCTGGAGGCGAATCTCCGCCCGCAGGGAGGACAGCTCCGCCAGGCGGGGTGAAAACCAGAAAACCCACAAGGCCACCGCCGCCAGGAAGGACGCCCCTCCCACCAAAAGACCCCTTTCCCTGGGCGATAGGGTCACGGCGCCCCGCCTCCTCTCTTCCCCTCTGCAGGAGTGGTAATGGCCCGCCCGGCCAGGCGAAACTCCTCCTCCCGGGGGCGCGCCCCGGCCGTTCCCTCTGCACCTGCTCCGCCGCCTTGGCCCTCCGCCTCCTCATCCGCGATCGCCACAATGGGGGCGGCCAGTTGCACCTCCGGGAAGAGGCGGCTCTCCTGCAGCGCCTGAAGGACGGCGGTGGCCGACGGCCCGCGCCCCCGCAGCTCCAGCACCCGCTCCCCCTCCAGGGCCAGGTACTGGATGCGGCTCCCCTGCGGCAGGCGCTCCGCCAGTTCGGCCAGAAGGTCCAGGGGGTTGTGGGTTTCTCCCTGCAAGCGGCGCAGAGCCTCCAGCTCCGCCCGGAGCCGCTCCGCCTCTCCCGCCCGCTCCCCGGCCACCTCCGCCGTGGCCTGGACAGCCGCCGCCCGCTGGCGCAGAAGCGCCAGCTGACCACGGGCGTGCCCCAGGCGCAGCTCCAGCCCTGCCCCCGCCAGGAGCACCGCCAGAGCTGCCAGTACCCCGGCCTGAACCGGCCAGGGCCAGCGGGTCACCGGCCAGGGCCGCGGGGGAGGAACCAGCACCAGAGTATCGCTTGCGGGGCGCAGGGCCGCCGCGGCGGCTCCATAGGCCGCCAGATGGCCGGGTAAAAACCGTCCCTGCAGGCTCGCCGGCGGGGCCGGCCAGGGGCGCCAGCGCAGCTCTACCTCCGGCGGCAACCCCGGGCTCGCTTCACCGCCCCTTTCCTTCCCGACCTCTCCTTGAGCGATCCCGTCAGGGCCGGCCCCGACCGGCTCTTCCCCTCCCACCAGGTACACCTCTACAGGGCCTTGCACTCCGCCGCGGCGGGCGAAATAGGTGCAGGTGGCGCGCAACTCCTCCCAGGTGGGGGTCAGCCGGCCGTCCTCCAGCCAGCCCCGGGTAGCCTGAACCCGGCCGCCGCTCAGCCAGGCCACATCCCACAGGCCGTCCCACCGGGAGGCTAGGGCAAGCGGCCGACCGGGTGCGCCTTCCCCTCGCCCCCTCTCTCCGCCTTTCCCTCCCTCCCTCCCCCCGGCCGGAGCCGTCTCTTCCAGCTCCCGGTAGGCCGCAGCCATGGCCAAGCCGGAGGGAACTATCCCTGCCAGCTCCAACCCTGCCGCCGCCAGGGCTTCCTGCCAGGGGGCCAGGAGCGAAAGGGGAACCACCACCGCCAGGACTTCCCGCAGAACGTCTCTTTCCTTTCCAGGCAGACCGCCGGGAAAGCCGTCTGAGGAGCCGCCGGGGGCACGGGC
>JASBVW010000220.1 GCA_029961005.1 Bacillota bacterium | reverse complement strand
ACCAGTGCCGTGGGGCGGATAAATCCGGCCGTCCCCACCGCCACCGCCGTAGCCCCGGCCAGGATGAACTCCAGGGCGTCCTGCGCTGAGGTGATGCCACCGCCGCCCACGATGGGGATCGTTACCGCCTGCGCCACCTCCCAAACCATCCGCACCGCCACCGGGCGGATGGCCGGCCCGGAAAGGCCGCCCACGGCGGTGGCCAAAACGGGGCGGCGCCGCCGCACGTCGATGACCATGCCCGCCAGGGTATTGATGAGGGAGACGGCGTCCGCCCCCGCCTCCTGGGCGGCCCGGGCCAGGGCAGCGATGTCGGCCACGTTGGGGCTCAGCTTGACGATCAGGGGCAGCGAGGTGACGGGGCGCACCGCCCGGACCACGGCGGCTATCCCCTCCGGCCTGGTCCCGAAGGCCAGCCCCCCTTCTTTGACGTTGGGGCAGGAGACGTTGAGCTCCAGGCCCGCCAGCCCCGGCTGGCCGTCCAGGCGGGCCGCCACCTGAGCGTACTCCTCGGGGCTCTTGCCCACCACGTTGACGAAGATCCGGGTCCCCAAGCCCTGCAGGCGCGGCAGGTAATCGGCGATAAACCTCTCCACCCCCGGGTTCTCCAGGCCGATGGAGTTGAGCAGCCCCGCCGGCGTCTCCACCAGCCGCGGGGCGGGGTTGCCGGGCCAGGGCACCGGCGCCACGCCCTTGACCACAATACCCCCCAGGCGGGCGGGATCCACAAAGGGGCGGTACTCCTCGCCCCAGCCAAAGGTGCCAGCCGCCGCCAGCACGGGATTGCGCAGCGGCACGCCGGCCAGTTCCACGACTAAGCGCGGGTCTGGCGCTGGCCGCAGGTGCGCGCCAGGCTGTGTGCTCACACCGACTCCTCCTCGCCACCCCGGAGCCAGAAGACCGGGCCGTCCGCGCAGACCCGCGGCCCGACTCCCGCCGGTTCCGGAGCTGGTTTCTCCTCCCAGCCGGCCGCCGCCCGCAGCTCAGCCAGCTGCTGGCCGCAGTGGCAGCCCAGGCAGGCCCCCAGCCCGCAGGCCATGCGCTCCTCCAGGGAAACTTGACAGGGCAGGTTGAAGCGCCGGGCGAGGCGGGCCACCGCTAAAAGCATTCCCCTCGGCCCGCAGGCCGAGAGCAGGCGCGGCCCCGTGGCTGGCGCTCGCCCGGCCAGCCAGGCCTCCAGGGCTTCCACCACGGTGCCGCGCCGACCCGCGCTGCCGTCCAGCGTGGCCAGGTGCACCTCAGCCCCGGCCGCGCGCAGGACCTCCGCCAGCGGCAGCGCCTGGAGCGTCGCAGCGCCCAAAAAGGCTACCGGGCGCAGCCCCGCCGCCCGAGCGCGGAGCGCCAGAAGCGGCAGGGGCGCCGCGCCCGCGCCGCCTCCGACCAGGAGCACCTCTTCCCCCGGCCGCAGCCAGCGGGGCAAGCTAAAACCGCGGCCCAGCGGGCCCAGCACGTCCAACCGCTCTCCGGGCCGCCGTTCGGCCAAAAAGGCCGTGCCCCGCCCCACCACCTGAAAGTGAATCCTCACCTCTCCCCGCTCCGGATCGGCGTCGCAGACGCTGAAGGGCCGCCGAAGCAAGGGATCCAGGCTAGAAGCCAGCGCAGTCCGCACCAGGAGAAACTGCCCGGGCTCCGCCCGCCGGGCCAGCTCAGGGGCAGCCAGCGTCAGGGTCACCAAGCGGACTCCCGGCCCGTCCCCCGCCCGACCCTCTTCTCCCTCCCCCGCTGCGCCCTCCACCCGGCTCGCCCTGAGCTCCGCCTCCACCAGGAGCGGCTCGCAGGAGCGCGCTTGCCCGGCGCCGCCGGCGCTTTCCGCGCCTCGGGCTTTCGGCCGCACCTTTCTTCCCCCCTCTCCTGCCGCTTCGGCCACCTCCGCCTCTCTCCGCACCCGGGGCTTCATCCCAGCTTGGCCCGCAGGTAGTCGGAGTCCGGCGCATTGGCCGCAGCCAGGTCCTGCAGGGAAACGAGCCCGAAGAGGGGCTGGCAGCGGACCGCTCGCAACACGGCCAGGACGGCCCGGGCCGTGTCCAGGGAAGTGAGGCAGGGGACGTTGTACTCCACCGCCGCCCGCCGCAACTGGAACCCGCTGTGTTCCGGGTTCTTGCCGGTGCTGACGGTGTTGATGACCAGCTGCACCGCGTCGCTCCGCAAGAGCTCCAAGATGGTGTTCTTCCCCTCCTCCACCTTCTCCACCGCCGCCTCTACGGGGACGCCGGCGGCTTCTAAAGCCCTGGCTGTACCCAGCGTAGCCACGATCTTGAAGCCCAGGGCGTGAAACTCCTTCAGCAGAGCCACCGCCTCCGGCTTGTCCCGGTCGGCCACCGTGGCCAGGATCGTCCCCCCCGGCGGGACGACCAAGCCGGCGCCGGCCAGCCCTTTATAGAGGGCGCGCGGGAAATCCGCGTCGATCCCCATCACTTCGCCGGTGGACTTCATCTCCGGGCCCAGCCCCGTATCCACCCCGCCCAGCTTGCCGAAGGAGAAGACCGGCACCTTGACGGCCACATAGCGGCCCGGGGGCCAGAGGCCGGTGCCGTAACCCTGCTCCCGCAGCGTCTGGCCCAGCATGACCCGCGTGGCAATTTTGATCAAGGGCAGGCCGGTGATCTTGCTCAAGTAAGGCACGGTGCGGCTGGCCCGCGGGTTGACCTCCAGCACGTAAATCTTGCCCCCGTGCAAGACGAACTGGATGTTCAACAGCCCCCGCACGTTCAGGGCCCGGGCCAGCCGAATGGTGTACTCCTGGATCCAGGCCGCCGCCTCCGGACTCAAATCCGGCGGCGGGTAGACGGCGATGCTGTCGCCGGAGTGGATGCCGGCCCGCTCCACGTGCTGCATGATCCCGGCGATGAGGACGTCCCGCCCGTCGCTGACGGCGTCCACCTCCAGCTCGGTGCCGAAGAGGTACTTATCCACCAGCACCGGGTGGCGCCGGGAGACCTGGGTGGCCGAAGCCATGTAGGTCCGCAGCTCCTCCAGGTTGTAGACGATCTCCATGGCCCGCCCCCCCAGGACGTACGAGGGGCGCACCAGAACCGGATAGCCGATCTCAGCCGCGATGGCCTCCGCCTCGGCCAGAGAAAAGGCCGCCCGCCCGGGGGGCTTTTCAATGCCCAGCTCCACCACCAGCCGGTCGAAGCGGTCGCGGTCCTCCGCCGCGTCAATGGCGTCCAGCGAGGTGCCCAGGATGGTCACCCCCGCCCGGGCCAGGGGCTCGGCCAGGTTGAGGGCCGTCTGGCCGCCGAACTGGACCACCACCCCCAGGGGTTTCTCCTTTTCGATGACGTTCAGCA
>JASBVW010000219.1 GCA_029961005.1 Bacillota bacterium | reverse complement strand
GCTGGGAGCTTCGGGTCTGCGCCGAACCCAATGACCCCCCAGCCTCCAATGAGCGTCAGGAGGGCTTCGAAAACCGCATCGCTCAGCTGCTCGCAGAGGAACTGGGGGCTAGGCTGAGCTACGTGTGGGTCCCTATCAGCTCCCAGACGGTGCGCGATTACCTCCGTGCCGGGGTCTGTGACGTTATCATGGGGGTTCCAGATGGTTTCTTGGGTTTGGTAAGCACCATACCCTATTACCAAATCCCGCATGTCTTCATCTATCGCCAGGACAGCCCGTTTAACATCCAGTCGCTGGAGGACGAGACGCTCAAGCACCTAAAGGTCGGCACCTATCCACTCAGCCTGGCAGATTTCGCCCTGAGGAATCTTGGGATGAGCCCCGTCCTCTTTCACCCTTCGGATCTCCTGAGCCAGATGGGGGTAGCCGATCCGCTGATCCAAGCGTTGCGAAACCGGAGCATCGATGTGGCTATTCTGAGCGGGCCGATAGCCGCCCAGTACTCGAAACAATACCCGGGCGAGTTCAAGGTCGTCCCCGTTTCACCGGAAATCGCCCCACCGTTCATTCCCATGTTCCAGATGGGGACGATCGCGGTCAGACCAGGTGACGAGTCCCTCAGGGACGAGCTCAACTTGGCGCTTGCCAGGCGGTGGGATGCCATCCAAGGCGTCTTCAAGAGCTATGGCATCCCGCTCCTCCCGCTTCCAAAACCCAACATCGCTCAATCTAAAGAGGGAGAGCGCCAGCTGCGCATCGGCGTGGTCGCGCCCATCCCCACCGGGACGCCCGCCATCAGCGACGCTGTAGGCAGGGCGGCCCAGCAAGGGGCAATGGTCGCTGAGGACTTGCTTGGCCGGGAGGCGGCCTCCCGCGGGGTGAACCTCCAGGTCTTCCTGGCCAGCGCTCCGAGTCCGGAGGCGGCCCTCCGGGCCGCCGAACGCCTGGTAGCCGTCGAGGGGGTTTCTGCCCTCATCGGCGGGTTTGGGACCGAGCAGGCTCAACTGCTCAGCAACCTGGCGAACGAGAAGAAAGTGCTTTTCCTGAACGTGGCCGCTCCCGCGGATGCGTTGCGCAAGACTTGCGAACCCTATACCTTCCATGTCGAAGCCAGCGCAGCCATGTACCTCGACGCCCTGGCCAACTGGTTCTCCTCCCAGGGCAAGCGGCGTTGGTTTTTCGTGTATCCGAATTCGGATGAGGGGGAATCCCTGTACCGCCGAGCCATAAGGGCCATATCCGCGGCCGGTGGGGAGGAGATTGGAAAAGTCGAACTCCCCGCAGATCAGCGTATCTATACAGGCCCAATCGAGGCGATCCAGCGCGCCCGCCCAGATGTGGTTCTCTCGCTGCTCGCCCCGGAGAACCAGGACTTTTTCCTGGCGCAACTAGGGGAGTCTGCGGGTAAGCTCTCCATCGTCCACTTCGCCTACCCGGTAACCCAGACGCGCACTTACTGGCGGCGGGTCAGACAAGCCACGTCCGCAGCGGAGCAAACTTATCGCCCCGTACTGTGGGAGCCCACCCTCGGGGGCGCGGCCAAGGAGATCAACGACCAGTTTGGCTCCCGCTCCGGAGCACCTATGGACTCTTCCGCCTGGGCGGTCTATGCCTCGGTGAAGCTGCTCCTGGACAGCACATACGCGACCGAAACCACCGACGGCAGTCGCCTTGCGGCTTACCTGGCTGACTCCAAGACCACTTTTGATCTCTTCAAGGGCGTGCCGGTCTCTTTCCGGCCTTGGGACCATCAGCTCCGGCAACCCCTCTACATGGTTCAGATCAATCCCGAGGGAGAGCCGGGCGTCAAGCTTTCCCAGCAACTGGGCCTGGCACGCCTGGTGGGTCAAGTGCCCGCTCCAAACGGCGAGGATCCTACATCCCTTCTTGACCGGCTGGGGGATCCCAGGGGTACTACCTCGTGCTCTCCCTAGGGTGAAAGCATGCGTGCTCCTTTGGTCAGCCGAAGGCTCTTCCTCGAAGCAGCGGGCCTCCTCTTGACCACGGCCTTTCAGGGCCGCGCTCAGAAGCGAGGGGTCATTCGGATCGGGGCTCTCCTTCCGGCTCCCACCGGTCAGAACCCCTTGGTCGACCGGGTGCTGGAGGCTGCCCAGATGGGCCTGACGATGGCTCGGGACGAGTACAGCCTCAACGCCGAGGTCGTGGGGCAACACCTCGAGGTACAGCTTCTTCCCGCCCCGGATGCCCAGGCGGCGATACGGGCAGCCGAGCGCCTGCTGGATCAGGGCGCTTACGCCCTGATCGGCGGGCTGGGGGAGAACCAGGCGGAGGCCATCAGCCAGCTGGCCGAGAAGCGACGGGTGCCCTTCTTCAACGTGGGCTCCTCCAGGGACAGCCTGCGAAATGAAGCCTGCGGACGTTACACCTTCCACGTGGAGGCCAGCGCCGCCATGTACCTCGACGCCCTGGCCGACTGGTTCGTCCGCTCGGGTTTCCGCCGCTGGTTTTTCGTCTATCCCGACTCCCCGGACGGCAAAGCCCTCCACCGAAGGGCCCAAAAGGCTCTCTCGCAGCGGCACTTCGGGGCCCGCGAGGTGGGCCAGGCCGTGGTGGCCCAGGTTAGGCCCGAGTTCGGGGGGGCTCTGGAGGCCATTCGCAGGGCCCGGCCGGACGTGGTATTGCTCTTGCTGGACGCTTCAACGCAGCTGGACTTCCTCGAAGCTTACGAAGCAGTCAAGCTGAGCCCCGCGGTGACCGGCTTTCCCTACCCCGAGGCCCAAACCCGTGCTTTCTTCTCCGCCGCTCGCAACCGGGCTCCAAGGGCAGGGGCCGGCTACCGGGCCGTGCTATGGGAAGCCAGGCTGGACCGCTACGGGGCGCGCGAGCTGAACGCCCGCTTCCTCCAGCGCTTTCGCCGGCCCATGGAACCTCCAGCCTGGGCCACCTACCAGTCGGTGAAGATGCTTTTCCAGGCAGCCTCCTTCGGAGGATCGCCGGAGGGCCCAGGGCTCATGGCCTACCTGGAGGACCCACAGACCGTCTTTGACGTGTACAAGGGCATCGGGGTCTCGTTCCGCCCCTGGGACCACCAGCTGCGCCAGAGCCTCTACTTGGTGCAGGTCAGCTCGGACGCCAAGGATGAGTGGAACCTGGCCAGCCTGGTGGGGGAGCTTCCGGCCATCTACTATCCGGGCACCGATCCCGTCGAACGCCTGGACCAACTGGGAGATCTGCGGCGAGATTCGCACTGCAGCCTTGGAGGAGGATCCTGATGCGCGCACCCGCCCTCCGGCTGGTGGCCGCCAGCGCCCTTGGCCTGATGGCTTTGCCA
>JASBVW010000218.1 GCA_029961005.1 Bacillota bacterium | reverse complement strand
CCTGCTCTCACCTGCACACGTTGTCAAAGCAGCCCTGCACTCCGCATCCATTCGGCGATCTGGAGAGCGTTCAGGGCCGCCCCTTTGCGGATCTGATCGCCGACCACCCAGAGGTTGAGCCCGGACTCCACCGTCAGATCGCGGCGTATCCGCCCCACGTAGACATCGTCCTTCCCGGTTACCGCCAGCGGCATCGGATACTCCATGGCTGCAGGGTCGTCCCACACCTGGACCCCCGGCGCGCGCCGCAAGATCTCCCTGGCTTCTTCCGGCGAGAGAGGCCGCTCCAGCTCCAGGTTGATGGACTCCGAATGGCAGCGAAAGACCGGCACCCGTACCGTGGTGGCGGTCACGCGCAGCTCCGGGGCGTGCAAGATCTTCTGGGCCTCCCGCACCATCTTCCATTCTTCCTTGGTATACCCTTCCTCCGCAAAGACGTCGATCTGGGGGATGAGGTTAAAGGCGATGGGGAAATGCCGCGGCGCGGCGGCGTAAGGAAGGATGCGCGGCTCCACTTCCCGCTGCTCTACGTACGCCCGCACCTGCTCCTTTAGGGCTTCCATCGCCTGCGCTCCGGCCCCGGAGACGGCCTGGTAAGTGGAGACCACTACGCGGCGGATCCCGGCCGCCCGATGGAGAGGAGCTATGGCCACGAGCATGATGATCGTGGAGCAATTGGGGTTAGCGATGATCCCGCGGTGGGAGCGGATATCCTCCGGATTGACCTCCGGCACTACCAGCGGCACTTCAGGTTCCAAGCGGAAAGCGCTGGTGTTGTCGATCACCACCGCTCCCCGCTCCACCGCCGCCGGGGCCAGCTCGCGGCTGACTGCACCTCCGGCGCTGAAGAAGGCCACCTCCACCCCTTGGAAAGCCTCCGGGCTGGCCTCCTCCACCACCACCTCTTCTCCCCGGAAAAGGCACCTCTTCCCCGCTGAGCGGGCGGAGGCCAAGAGCTTAAGCCGGCCCACCGGGAAGCGGCGCTCTTCCAACAGAGAGAGGATCTCCTGACCCACCGCCCCCGTCGCTCCCACTACCGCCACTGAGTAAGACTTCAAATCCTGCGCCTCCTTAATCCTTCCCGCACCTGATGAGAACGGGCTGGATTTGCCGGCCCTCCAAGGCCAAGAGCACCGTGTCGAAGATCAGATCCATCCGGGCTACCAGAGAGTTCTGCTTGACCAGGGGTGCATCCTGCCCAAAGGGCACCATATAAATATTTTTCGTATTCAGGAGGATACCTATATTTTTGGCATTCAGGCCCAGCCCGTCATTGGTCGAGATGGCCAGGACCACCGGGCGCCCGTTCCGCAACTGGGCCTTGGCCGCCATCAAGACGGGCCCGTCGGTGATCCCGTTGGCCAACTTGGCCAGGGTATTACCTGTGCAGGGGGCAATCACCAGAAGGTCCAACAACTTCTGGGGCCCGATGGGCTCCACTTCTTTGATGGTCGTGAGGGGAGCCTTGCCGGTCAGGGCCAGGAGCTTCTCCCGCCAAGCGCTGGCCTCCCCAAACCTGGTATCCTCGTGGGCCACCGAATGCGAAAGAATCGGCGTGACCTCTGCCCCCTCGGCCACCAGGCGCTCTACCTCCTGCAACACCTCGGCGATGGTGCAGTAAGAGCCCGTCAAAGCAAAGCCAATCCTTTTCCCTGCCAGCCGCATCAGAGCGGCACCTCCTCTGACGAGAGACTGGGTAACAAGTCAGCAATCAGAGGAGGAAGCGTGCGGGCCAGGATCTGCCCGGCCGTCTTGGGGGCTACCTTTCCCGGTAACCCCGAGGCCAGGATGGCGTCGATGCCCAGCTCCCGGGCGGCATCGTAGTCCACTCCTCCGGGAGGAGAAGCCAGGTCTATCACCAGGACCTCCCGATCCAGAGCTGCCAGCACCTCGCGGGTGAGTACGAGGGCCGGCACTGTATTAAAGATGATCTCCTGCCGGGCCAAAACCCCGGCTAAATCCCTAAAGGAGGCAACCTCACAGCCCATCTCCTCCGCGCGGGCCCGCTGAGCCGGGTCCCGAGCCACTACGGTCGTCTTGGCGCCCAACCCTTTGAGCAGGCGAGCCAAGGTCATGCCGCAGCGCCCGAACCCCAGAACCGCCGAGCGGCTCCCCCAGATGGTGATGGGCAACTCTTCCATGGCAATCTGAATGGCGCCCTCTGCCGTGGGAATGGAGTTTAAAATGGCGATCTCGTCGATCTCCGCCGTCTCCACCAGCTTCAAGCGGTGCCTTTCTGCCGCCGCCCGCACGCAGGGCCGGGCAGAGCCAATCAGGAGCAAGGTACCCTCCTGCAGGCCGGCCAGGAGATCGTCGTCCAGGACGATCTCACACGAGCGGTCCAGGACTACCCTAATGCGCCCCTCGGAATCGGTGCCGCTTATAGGGGCGATGATCGCCTCCGCTCCCTCCACCGCCGCCCGAGGATCGGAGACCTGAAGGCAACCCGATAACTCAGGCAGAAGCGGAAAACCCGCCACCCGGACCAGGGCCCCGGCCTGAGCCAGGGTACGGGCCAGCTCCAGTTCTCGCCTGTCTCCGCCTAAAAGCGCAATCCGCCTTCCTCGCAGGTCAGGTGCCATACCGTCGTCACTTTCCCCTCTGAGTGCTCGCTCAGCCCATTATATGTGCCCTCAGCATGGGAAGTGACTGGCGGGCCCTCAACCCGTCAACCCTCCGGGAAAAGGAGCGCTTCTATGCCGTAGAGCAAATCCTGCAAGGACACGACGCGGCGAATGGCCATGAGGACACCCGGCATAAACGACTCCCGGTTGAGGGAATCGTGGCGGATGGTCAAGACCTCTCCCGGGTTGCCGAAGATGACCTCTTGATGAGCCACCAAGCCGGGGAGGCGGACGCTGTGGACGCGGATGCCCTCCACTTCCCCACCCCGGGCTCCGGGGACCTTCTCTTCGCCGGCAGCGGGGGCGGGCTTCCGCACCGCCGCCATGAGTTGAGCAGTTTTGATGGCCGTCCCCGAAGGAGCGTCCAGCTTGCGGTCGTGGTGGAGTTCTACAATCTCCACACTGGCGAAATGGCGAGCCGCCAGGGTGGCCAGCTTCATCATCACTACGGCTCCCACCGCAAAGTTAGGCGCAATGATGGCGCCCCGCCGGTACTGTCGGCACCACTCCCGCACCGCGGCCAAGTCGGACTGGCTGAAGCCCGTGGTCCCGACCACCTGGTACAGCCCGGAGGAGAGAGCGGTTTGAATCCGCTCCAGCACCCCCTCCGGCCGGGTGAAATCCACCATGACGCAGGGCCTTCCGGCGGGGGAACATGCGGTGCGGCTCGTCCGGCTGGATCCGTGGGGAACG
>JASBVW010000217.1 GCA_029961005.1 Bacillota bacterium | reverse complement strand
GCGCTGACTTACGGTCTGAAGTCGATGAAAGATCTCCTGCCCTTCTACCGGCCCCTCCACCATGTTCACCACCAGGAAGATCCCGGCCGAGCTGCGGTTCAACTTAAGGGTTTTGATGAGGCCATAGGCATCGGTCACGGCGGTGGGTTCCGGTGTCGTCACCACCACCACCTCCTCGGCCACCAGGACGAAACTCATGACCTGCCGCCCGATTCCGGCGCCGGTATCCACCAGGCAGATGTCCAGAAGTCCATCTAACCGGTCCATGCTCTGGATAAGCCTGTGCAGGCTCTCGGGAGGGACATCGGCCAGGCTGCTCATCCCTGAAGCCCCAGCCAGGATCATGACCCCTCCCGGACCGGGGACCATGATCTCTTCAATCTGGCGCTCGCCGCTCAGGACGTGGGCCAGGCTGTAGCGCGGGACCAGCCCCAGCAGGACGTCGATATTGGCCAGCCCCAGGTCGGCGTCAAAAAGCCCTACCCTCAGCCCTTCGCTGGCCAGGGCAATCCCCAAGTTAGCCACCAGATTGGTTTTCCCTACGCCGCCTTTGCCGCTGGTGACGGTGATGACCCGGGTGCGCTTTTCCCTCTCGGGTGAAAGCGGCGGCAGAGCTGTCGCAGCGGCCCGTTCCTGGCGCACCAATTCGCGCAGCTGCTGAGCCTGATCGTATGGTTGGTACTCCGACCAGTTCATGACTGGAAAGCTCCCTTCAGCAGCATTTCCGCCAAACGCCGGTTGTCGGCCTCGGCTATGTCGTCCGGGACGTTCTGCCCAAAGGTGACATACGTGACGGGACAGCCGCTGGAACGTACGCAGTTGAAGATGCCGCCGTACGAAGAGGTCTCGTCCAGTTTAGTGAAGATGAGGTGAGTAAAGTGCACCCCCTGGAATCTCTTCAGGCAGTCCTCCAGGTCCCTGGCCTTAGTGGTGGCGCTGAGCACCAAGTGAGTCTCGTCCGGGCGAGCCACCTCCAGAAACGCAGCCAGTTCAGCCAATTGCACCTCATTGTGGTGGCTGCGGCCGGCGGTATCGATGAGGATGAGTTCGGCCTCCGCCAGTTTAGCCAGAGCCAGCTTGACTTCGGGAGGAGTGAAGGCCACTTCCAGCGGAATGCCCATAATCTCCGCAAAAGTCTTGAGCTGCTCCACCGCCGCGATGCGGTACGTATCCACTGTCAAGAGCCCCACCCGGCGCTTTTCCAACAGAGCATACCGGGCAGCCAGCTTGGCCACGGTGGTGGTTTTGCCCACCCCCGTCGGCCCCACCAAGGCTACAACCAAGGGCTTGTCGCCCGGGAGCTTGCCTAGACCCTTGCGCACCAAAAACTGCCGCGCTAGATATTCGCTGATGTGAGAAGCCAGCCTTTCCTCGTTCTGCCAGAGGCTCTGCTCCACTTCCTGAAAGACGTGGGCCTCCAGCTCCGTGATATACTGGGCCGCCATCTCCCGCTCCAAGAGGACCTGCTGAATATTGCGCCAGGCAGGAGCCAGGACGGCCAGCCACTGGGCCGACTGAAGCTGCCGGGTGACCTGCTCCAGCATCTGGCGGAGGGTAGAGAGCTCCGCCTGCAGCGTAGCAGCCAGGTCTCCGCCGGCGCCGGTCCGCTCCGCGGCGGTCTTCTTCTCCCCTCCAACCGTGAGGACTGCTTCCCCCGGTGCGGCAGCCGACGGGGCCATCGGCACAGCCGCAGCCGGAGAGAGGCGCGGCGGCACTTTAAAGGAAGGCGAGCCTTCTCCCCCTACAGCCACCGCCTGTTGACTTCGCGTTTCCACTTGTGCGGCCATGCCTGCTCCATCGACGGCCGCTATCACCTCTACCATCTCCCGGCCGAAGAGGCCCAGCGCGCCTCCCCGCTTGAACTTGCGCGCGTGGAGGATTACCGCATCGCGCCCCAACTCGCTGCGCACCTTTTGAATAGCCTCCTGAATCGATGGAGCCTCATACCGCTTGACTTTCATCTCACAGACTCACCATCCCTACAGATTCTACTTCCACGCCCGGCGCCACCTCACTATAAGAGAGAAAGATCAACTTGGGCAGAAGGCGCTCGGAAAGCCTCTTTAGGTACAACCTGATCGCCGGGCTGCAGAGAATGATCGGCTGATGCCCGGCGGTAGTCAACTTTTCCACCTGCCGGCCGATGGCTTGGAAGAGCTGCTGGGCCATTTGGGGATCCAAGGCCAGATAGGAACCCTGATCGCTGGTCTGGACTTGGGCGGCCAGCTTGTCCTCCAGGGCAGGATCCATGGTCACCACGTGCAGGACCCTCTTTTCATCGGCGTACTGGTGGCTGATCTGCCGGGCCAGCGCCCGCCGCACGTATTCGGTCAAGAGATCGGGATCCCTGGTCACCCGGGCGTGATCGGCCATGGCCTCCAAAATAGTGACCAAGTTGCGGATGGGAATGCCCTCCCGGAGCAAATTCTGCAAAACCTTTTGGATCTCCCCCACAGTGACCAGGTTGGGGACGAGTTCCTCCACTACGGCGGAGTGGCTCTCTTTCAAGGCGTCAAGCAGAGTCTTAACCTCCTGGCGCCCCAAAAGTTCGTAGGCGTGGCTTTTGATCACCTCAGTGAGGTGGGTAGCCAAGACGGAAGGAGGATCCACCACGGTATACCCGGCCATTTCCGCTTCTTCCCGCCGCTCAGCTTCGATCCAGAGCGCCGGCAGGCCGAAGGCCGGCTCCCGCGTGGGTATCCCCCGGACGGGCTGTACTACAGCCCCTGCGTCCATGGCCAGGAAGTGGTGGATCATCAACTCCCCTGAACCCACCTCCACCCCCTTGATCTTGATAGAGTAGCCACCCGGTTTGAGCTGCATATTGTCCCGCACCCGGATGGCCGGGATGACCACGCCCAGTTCCAGGGCGCACTGGCGGCGGATGAGGGTGACGCGGTCAAAGAGATCCCCCCCCTGCGCCGGATCCACCAAAGGGATGAGTCCGTACCCGATCTCCAGTTCGATGGGATCAACCGCCAGGAGGGAAAGGACGTTCTCTGGCTTCTTTTGGCTCTCAATCTCCCGGGCACGTTCCTCCTCTTTCGCCTTCAGCTCCGCTGCCTGCATGGCCCTGTACATGTAGCGGGCCAGAAGGCCGAAGGAAGCCGCCAGCGCCAGGAAAGGTATAGTGGGCAACCCGGGCACCAAACCCAGCAGGGCCAATACCCCAGCCCCTACCGCCATGATCTTGGGCTGAGCCGTCAACTGGCGGGTGATGTCGCGCCCCATGTTATCCTCAGAAGCGGCGCGCGTCACAATGATGCCCGTGGCGGTGGAGAGGAGAAGGGCTGGGATCTGGGTGACCAGACCGTCTCCTACCGTGAGCAGGGTGTACCGCTGCAGAGCTTCGACCAGGGGTAAACCCTT
>JASBVW010000216.1 GCA_029961005.1 Bacillota bacterium | reverse complement strand
GTCGGCATCGTGGCCAACCAGCCCCTTCACAAGGGAGGCGTCCTCTTCGTGGATTCCGCCGACAAAGCGGCCCGCTTCGTCTGGCTTTGCGATGCCTTCGACATCCCCCTTCTCTTCCTGGCCGATGTCCCCGGGTTCATGATCGGGAGCAAGGTGGAACGGCAGGGGATAATCCGCCACGGGGCCAAGATGATCAGCGCCATCTCCAACGCCCGGGTGCCTAAATTCTCCGTCATCGTGCGCAAGGCCTACGGCGCCGGCCTTTATGCCATGGCGGGGCCGGCCTTTTCTCCCCAGGCCACCCTGGCTCTGCCCACCGCTAAGATCGCCGTGATGGGACCGGAGGCGGCGGTGAACGCCGTCTACTACCATCGGCTGCAGTCTGTCTCCGGAGAGGAGCGGGAACGCCTATTCCGAGAGCTGACCCAGGCGTACGAGAAGGATATCGACCTCTTGCACTTGGCCTCAGAGTTGGTGGTGGACGACATCGTGCCTCCCGAGAGGCTGCGGGCCGATCTTCTCTTCCGGTTGGAAGCGGCCCTTTCCTCGCCGCCCCTTCCCAAGACGCCCCGGGGGATACCCCCGGTGTAAGGAGGATGGATCATGGAACCGTTGCGGGTCGAAAAGGGGGCCATTGCCCGCGTTGTTATCCAGCGGCCCGAGGTGCGAAACGCCCTCAATACCGAAACCTTGAGAGGACTGCGGGACGCCTTCCGCCAGCTGGCGCTGGCGGATGAGGTGCGGGTGATCCGTTTGGAGAGCGCCGGCGACCGGGCCTTTTGCGCCGGGGCTGATCTGGGAGAAGTGGCTGCCGCGAAGGGACTGGCGGAGCGGCGCCGCTACTTCCAAGGGGTCGCCGAGGTGGTGACGGCCATGGTGAAGGCGCCCCAGCCGATCGTGGCGGTGGTGCAGGGCCATGCCCTAGCGGGGGGTATGGGGTTGGTGGCGGCGGCCGACTTCGTCGTCGCCTCCAAGGATGCCCGCTTCGGGCTTCCGGAAGTGGACCTGGGCCTTTTCCCCATGGTGGTCATGGCTCCCCTCCTTCGGGTCCTTCCCCGCCGGATTCTTTGGGAGATGATCTTTTTGGGCCGCCGCCTTTCTGCCGAGGAGGCGGCCGCTTACGGCTTGATCCACAGGGCGGTGGCTCCTGAAGAGCTGGATCAGGCGGCCGGTGAGGTGGCAGCCGCCTTGGCGGAAAAGAGCCCTGCCGCCCTGGCCTTGGGAAAGTCGGCCCTTTGGACGGTGGAAAGCCTCAGCCTTTGGGAAAGTTTGGAGCCTCTCAAGGACTGGAGCGCCCTTTTGGCGGGCACTCCCGAGGCCCAGGAAGCCATCGGCCGCTTTCTCGCCAAGGGGCGTTCCTGAAATTTGTTTCTTTTAAGGATGATCTTTTGCTACTATGAGAAGGTGAGGGAAACCTCGCACCAATGGAACGGAGGACGCGCACCTTGTGGACTGTGGAACGGGCGCGCCCGGAACAGGCGGAAGAAATCCTGGGGGTTCAAGCGGAAGCTTTCCGGGAGAACCAAAAGAAATACCGAGTTCCTTTGCCCGCCCTGACAGAGACGGCAGAGGATGTGCAAAAAGTCATTGCCAAGGGACAAGTCCTCGTGGCCAAGCAAGGCGACGAGATCATCGGATCTGTGCGAGTTTTCGTGGAAGGGGAGCGGGCCTCCGTATCCCATTTGGCGGTGCTGCCGGCCTACGGCCACCTGGCGGTGGGTCGCAGCCTTATGGCGGCGGCCGAAAAGGAGGCCCGCAGCCGGAGCGCCCAAGAGGTGGTCCTGGAGACCGGCCTCAGGGATGCGCCGGCCATCGAATTCTACATCAAACTCGGTTACAGGCCGATCGAGCTGATACCTGACGATGATACGGAGGTTGACCAGGTTCGCTTCCGCCGGCCCCTGGTGCCATAGGGGCTTCTGGAGAGCGCACGTCCCACCGTATAACCCTTAGTACCGGGAAAGGGCGCGGGGTGAGGCCGCGCTCCTTGTTCCTACACGGAGGTGAAGGAACGTGCCGTGGTTGTACCTGATTCTTGGCCTATTGGTAGGGAGCGCCGCGGGAGTGGCCATTGCCCAGCGGCGGGCGACGATGACACTCCAAAAAGAACTGGCCACCGTGAGGGCAGAGGCCCAGAACACCGTCGAAAAGGCGTTGCAACAGGCGGAAGCGAGCCGCCGGGAAGCTCTTTTGAACGCCAAAGAAGAGATCCACCAGCGGCGCCAGGAGATGGAGAACGAGATGCGCCAGCTGCGGCGGGAGCTGCAGCAGGAGCAGCAGCGGTTGCAGCAGCGGGAACAACAGCTGGACCGGCGCATGGAGCAGCTGGAGAAACGGGAGGAACGAACCCGCCAGCGGGAAGAGGAGCTGGAGGCCCTCCATGAAACTGCGGCGGGTCTGGTGGCCCAGCAGCAGATGGAGCTGGAAAGGATCTCGGGCTTGACCCGAGACGACGCGCGGCAGGAAATCCTGCGCCATGCCCGGGAGGAAGCGGAGCGGGAAGCGGTCCAGATCATGAGGGATATCGAGATGGCGGCCCGGGAGACGGCAGAGCGGGAGGCAAAGGAGATCATCGCCGATGCGGTGCAGCGCTGTGCTGCCGATTACGTGGCGGAAACCAGCATCACGGTGGTCCATTTGCCCAGCGACGACATGAAGGGGCGGATCATCGGCAAGGAAGGGCGCAACATCCGCACATTTGAAGCCCTCACGGGGGTGGATCTCATCATCGATGACACTCCCGAAGCGGTGGTGATTTCCGCTTTTGATCCCCTGCGCCGGGAGATCGCCCGCTACACCTTGGAAAAGCTCCTGGCCGACGGGCGCATCCACCCGGCCCGGATCGAAGAGATGTACGCCAAGGCGGAGAAGGAAGTAGACCACATCATCCGGGAGGCAGGGGAAAAGGCCTGCTACGATTCCCATGTCCATGGGCTCCATCCAGAGCTGGTGAAGATCTTGGGTAAACTGAAGTTCCGTACCAGCTATGGGCAGAACGTCTTGAAACACTCGGTGGAGGTGGCCCACCTGGCGGGGCTGATGGCAGCCCAACTGGGCGTGTCGGTCGAAGTAGCCCGGCGGGCCGGCCTTTTGCACGACATCGGCAAGGCGGTGGAAGACGCCATGGGGAGCCATGTGCAGGTGGGCATGGAGCTCTTGCGCAAGTACGGGGAAAGCGAAGCGGTGGTCCACGCCATGAGCACCCACCACGGAGACTATGAAGCCCGTTCGGTGGAAGCGGTGCTGGTGACGGCTGCCGATGCCCTGTCGGCGGCCCGGCCCGGTGCCCGCCGCGAGTCTCTAGAAGCCTACATCCAGCGGTTAGAGCAGCTGGAGGCCATCGCCAGCTCCTTTGAAGGGGTGGCCAAATCCTACGCCATCC
>JASBVW010000215.1 GCA_029961005.1 Bacillota bacterium | reverse complement strand
CGGGATGGCCACAGAAACGGCCGGAGTAGAGGGCCCTGCACCTGTTGCGGTAGCGGAAGGAACTCAAGGGGCGGAGTCTGTTCTGGTGCGACTGCTCGCCCTGTTGAACCAGGATCCGGCGGTCTGGCAGGAGCTGGCGCCAGAAGAACTCCCAGCGGCCGTAGCTCGGTTGGCCGCACTCCTCCCAGCAGGAGAAGGCCTTGAGCTCGCCGGTGCCGGTCACCCCGGGGTTAAGGTGGGAGCAGAGGCTGAAATGACAGCCAGTGGCCCTGGAGAACCAGCAGGGCAAGCTTCTACCCTCCCGTCCGCTCCGGAGGTCGTCCCTCCGGCGCAGGGTGGGGACAAAGAGGTGGTGCCGCTGAGCCAGGCCGGTCTTCCCCCGCCTTCCACCGAGCTCTACCAACGGCAAGCGGTGCGGGACGGAACGGTTCGGGAGCTAACCCCGCTGCCGGACCCGCTGCCCGCGGCCGATGAGACGCCCGAACAAGCGGGCCGGGAGCCTCTTCTCTCGGCGCCCAGCCAGGGGAAGGTTGACCTGTCAGCCCTGCTAAAAGGAGCGGCCGGGTCGGAACAGGCCCACCTGTTCCGGGAGCACCGCAGCGGCTCCCAGGAGGGAGGCGACGCCTTCCCGTGGACCGCTGTTTGGCTCCGGGCCGGGCAGCCCGAGGCCGAGGCGGCGGCCAAGGTCGATCTCCAGCCGCTGCAGCTTCCGAGCCACCACCGGCTGGCGGGCGAGGAGCCGCTGGCGGAAAAGGTCCTCTCCCAGCTCATCCACCGGGCGAGCGTGCTCTTGCGCGAGGGAGGCTCAGAGATGAGGCTCCAGCTCATCCCGGAGAGCTTGGGACGGGTGGCGATGCACATCGCCGTGGAGCACGGGACTGTGACAGCGCGCTTTGCGGTGGCCAACGAGCAGGTCAAAAACCTGATCGAGGCACAGCTGCCGCAGCTCCGCCAGGCCTTGGAGGAACAGGGGCTGCGCGTGGATTCCTTCTCGGTCAGTTGCCAACTGGGCGGGGAAGAGCGCCCCTGGCCCGGGCAGGAACAGGTAGCGACCCAAGGCTGGACGCCGGGCAGTGAGGGCAAGCGAGCCGAACAGGCCTACGAGAGCTCCGGACGCTCGGTGGCCCTGGTGCGCCAGGGCACGGGGTTCTGGGGCGCGGAAGGGGTTATCGATGCCCTGGTGTGAAAATAGAGAGAGCGAGGAGGTGAGAGTATGATCTACGCCACCAGCGTGTCCGGGGCGGGTACGCAGACTACGCCGTCAGCCTCCACTCCTGCGAAGGCGCAGGAGATCCTGGGCAAAGACGACTTCCTCCTCCTTTTGGTGACGCAGCTGCAGCACCAAAATCCTCTCGAACCCATGGAGGACCGGGAGTTCATCGCCCAGATGGCCCAGTTCAGTTCGCTGGAGCAGCTGCAGAACCTGACCAAGGCGGTAGAGGGCCTGACGCGCCTCCAGACGGATGCTGTCCTGATGGCTCAGGCCACGGGCTTCCTGGGGCGGACGGTGACCGTCTACGACCCGCGGACAGATACCGAAGTGAAAGGGACCGTGACCTCGGTCAAGGTCTTCGACGGGGTGCCGCGGCTGGTCATCGGCGGCGAGATGTACGATGTGGCCAACGTCTTGGAGGTAGCCTAGCGAGGTGGTCCCCAAGTGACGGACAAGCTGATTAATTCAGCCCTTCAGCCGGTCACCCCGCAGGTGCCGGCGGCGCGGCCTGCGCCCGGACAAAGGCAAGTCCCGGGAGCGGAATTTCGCCGGGTCCTGGCGGAGGAGCTGGCGCGGGGAAGCGGGATCAAGTTCTCGGCCCACGCGGAGAGGCGCCTGGCCTCGCGGCAGATCCCCTTCACGGCTGAAGACATGCGCAAGCTCTCGGCGGCGGTGGAGCGGGCGGCGGCCAAAGGGGCGCGGGAGTCTCTGATCCTGATGCAGGATCTGGCCCTGATCGTCAGCATCGTCAATCGGACGGTGGTGACGGCCATCGATGGGCCGAGCCTGAAGGAGAACGTCTTCACCAATATTGACAGCGCGGTCATCACCTGAGGCGGAGGAGAGGGCTGGACCTCGCGGGAGCCCCGGGCCGCGGAACGACGGAAGCGGCCCCGGTGACCGGAGCGGTCCCGCCTCGGTGAGACCCGAGGAAGGAGGTCGAAAGGCTATGATGCGTTCGCTCTTTGCCGGTGTTTCGGGCCTCCGGAACCACCAGATCCGGATGGACGTGATCGGCAATAACATTGCCAATGTGAACACCATCGGTTTCAAGGGGAGCCGCGTCCTCTTCCGGGACGTGCTCTATCAGACCCTGGCCGGGGCCAGCGCCCCCACCGGCACCCGCGGTGGCACGAACCCCATGCAGGTGGGGTTGGGCGTCGCCCTGGCGGCCATCGACACCATCCATACTGCCGGGTCCTTCCAGTCCACCGGCGTAGACACCGACATGGCCGTAGAGGGTGACGGGTTCTTCGTGGTCAGCGACGGCCTGCGCCAGTACTACACCCGGGCCGGCGCCTTCACGGTGGACGACGAGGGGAACCTGGTGGCGGCCAACGGGATGCGGGTCCTGGGCTGGACGGCGGACCCGCGCACGGGAGCCATTAACACCCAGACGGCCGTAGCCCCCATCGTGATCCGGCGCGGGGCGGAGCTGGCCCCCAGCGCCACCACGGAGGCCGTCTTCGGAGGCAACATCGATGCCTCGAGCCCCGTAGGCACCACCTTTACGGTGCCCAAGGCCATCTACGACTCCCAGGGGAACGTGCGGCAGCTGGAGATCGTCTTCACCAAAACGGCGGTCAACACTTGGAGCTGGGTGGCCCACTGCTACCACGACCCGGCCACCGGGACCGATGACCACGTGACCGCTGGCAGCGGGACGCTGGTTTTTTATCCCGATGGGCGCCTGGACCCTGATACCGACGGTGCCGGCCCCGATACCGGCTCGACAGGTACCGGTTGGACCTATGACCCTGCCACTGGGCGAGCAAGCGCCACGGTCACCATAGTTTCCAACAGCGGTGTGAACAATTGGGGAGTGAATGATCTTTCGGTAAGAATCGACTTTACCGACCTGACCCAGTTTGCCGCCGAGACCTCGGCCACTGCCGTGAGCCAGAACGGCTACACCCGGGGGACGCTCCAGGCCTTCCAGGTGGACTCCCGGGGCGTGATCACCGGATCCTTCTCCAACGGCCGCAACCAGGCTCTGGCCCAGGTGGCCCTGGCCCTCTTCACCAACCCGGCGGGCCTGACCCGGGCCGGCAACACCCTCTTTGAGGAGTCCAACAACTCCGGAGAAGTGCAGATCGGCACGGCGGGGAACGGCGGGCGCGGGCTGATCAAGCCCAGCAACCTGGAGATGTCCAACGTAGACCTCTCCCAGGAGTTTACGGAGATGATCATCACCCAGCGCGGC
>JASBVW010000214.1 GCA_029961005.1 Bacillota bacterium | reverse complement strand
GGCCCAGGCCCCGGCCCGGGCCGCCACCAGGCCCCTTCAAAAGGAGGTAGAAGTGCCTTATGTTCCGTCCCACTGGTCCAGCCGGCGAGTCCGGCCAACCCGCTTGCCACCCGCCCGGGGAAGCTGGCCCTGACCATTCCCTCCGCCTGCCCTCGGCCCTCACCATCGCCGGCTCCGACTCCGGCGGAGGAGCCGGCATCCAGGCCGACCTGAAGACCTTCGCCGCGCTGGGGGTCTGGGGCGCCTCGGCCCTCACCGCCGTCACCGCCCAGAATACCCGGGCGGTCCTGGAGTTCCTGCCCCTCCCTCCGCCCCTGGTGGTGCGCCAGATTGAGGCCGTCTGGGACGACCTGGACATCCGGGCGGTTAAGACCGGGATGCTGGCTACGGCCGCCATCATCGAGGCGGTGGCCGACGCCCTGTCCGCCCGGGGGGTGGGGCGCCCGGGCGCCCCGCCGCTGGTGGTGGATCCGGTGATGGTCTCCGCCACCGGCTGCGACCTTCTGGAACCAGGAGCGGTCCAGGCGCTGCGGGAGCGGCTCCTGCCCCTGGCCACCCTGGTCACCCCCAACCTGCCGGAGGCGGAGCGCCTGGCAGGGTTGGCGATTAACTCGCACTCGGAGCTGGAGGAGGCGGCCCGCCGCATCCTGGCTCTGGGCCCGCGGGCGGTGTTGATCAAGGGCGGCCACCTCAAAGAGAAGCGGCAGAGGCCGGCCGCCGGCCCGCTCCAGGCCGTCGGAATTAAGCTTTCCCCTCCAGCGGAAGAGGCGGTAGACCTCCTCTACGACGGAAAGTCCTTCCGGGACCTCCGGGCCCCGCGGGTGGCGGTGCCGGACGTCCACGGGACTGGCTGCACCCTCTCGGCCGCCTGGGCTGCCTACCTGGCCCGGGGATTAAGCCTGCCGGAAGCCGCAGTGGCCGCCAAGGAATTCATCTCAGCCGCCATCCGCCAAGCCGTCACCGTGGGAGGAGGACTGCCGGCGGCCAACCAGTTCCCGGGCGGCCCTTACCGCCCGGCTGGCACCTAAACGGGCGCAGGCTCGCCGAGCCCCCGCCCGTACCCAGAACCTGCAGGAAATACCCGGAAAGGAGCAGGAGAAATGAGCCAGCAGCGCCAAATTATGGACTACAGGCTGTATGCCATCGGGGGAGGGCCCGGGCCCCACGACCCCGTAGCGGCCCTGGAAGCGGCCTTGCGGGGTGGGGCCACCCTGGCCCAGTGGCGGCCCAAACACCTGCCTGCCCGGCAGCAATACGAGACGGCGGTGCAAGCCCTCTCCGTCGCCCGGCGGCTGGGCGTGCCGCTCATCATCGACGACCGGGTGGACCTCGCCCTGGCTGTGGGCGCGGACGGCGTCCACATCGGGCAGCAGGACCTGCCTGTAGCCGCGGTGCGCCGCCTTTTGGGTCCCGTGCCGATCCTGGGGGTCTCCGCCTCCACCCCGGCCGAGGCCCGGGAGGCAGAGGAGGCCGGGGCCGACTACCTGGGCGTGGGGCCCGTCTTCCCCACCTCTTCCAAGGCCGACGCCGGAGAAGCCATCGGCCTGGAGGGGCTGCGGGCGGTGATAGAGGCCACGCGCCTGCCGGTGGTGGCCATCGGCGGTATCACGCGGGAAAACGCCCCTCTGGTCCTGGCCGCCGGCGCCGCCGGGGTGGCGGTTATCTCCGCCCTCTTCAACCAGCCTGATGTGGCAGAGGCAGCCGCCCGGCTTCGGCAGGCCATCGACGAAGCGATGGCCGCACAAACCCGCGGGTAGATCCGCGCTGCAGCTGCGGCGCCGAACGGGTTGAAAGAGCAGCGCTCAAGGAGAGGCGCGCGGAAGAAAGGAGAGTCATCGTGACCGGACTGCGGCAGATCGGCGAATTTGGCCTGATCGAACTCATCAGGCAGTTAGAGGAAGAGGCCAGTTACCGCCTGGAGATGGCCCGCCTGGGCGGCCGCGCGCCCCAGGGGCGCCTGCGAGCGGCAGGGCTGAGCGGGGCGGTCATGGGCATCGGCGACGACGCTGCGGTCCTGCCCGGCCGGCCCGGCTTCCACACCCTCCTGACCGTAGACACTTTGGTGGAAGGGGTGCACTTCCTGCGCCCGAAGATCTCCCCTGCCGACCTGGGCGCCCGCGCCCTGGCCGTCAACGTGAGCGACATCGCCGCCATGGGCGGCTACCCCACCTTTGCCGTGGTTTCCCTGGCCATTCCGGAGAGCCTGGAGGTCGAGTGGCTGGAGGAGCTCTACCGGGGCCTCCTGGCCGAAGGCACCACCTGGGGCGTGCAGGTGGTGGGGGGCGATACGGTGCGGGCGGGGGAATTCTCCCTCACCGTGGCCCTTTTAGGAGAGGTAGAAGAGGGCAGAGCCGTCCTGCGGCGGGGAGCCCGGCCGGGCGAGCGCATCGCCGTCACCGGCACCCTGGGCGACTCGGCCGCCGGGCTTGAGCTCCTGCTGCGGGAAAGCGGAGCCCCGGCCCTGGACCCCGAGGTGCGGGCGCGGCTTTTGGCGCGCCACTTCACCCCCCGGCCGCGGGTCCCGGAGGGCCGGGACCTGGGCGCCGGCATCGCCACAGCCATGATCGACGTCAGCGACGGCATCGCCACCGACTTGCGCCACCTCTGCAGCGAGAGCGGGGTGGGGGCCAGGATTTATGCCGACCGGCTCCCCCTTTCTCCGGATCTGCGCGCCGCCGCAGCCGCCCTGGGCCTGGACCCGGTCTCCCTCGCCCTGAGCGGGGGGGAGGACTACGAGCTCCTCTTCACCGCGCCGGAGGAAAAACTGCGCCCCACCCTGGCGGGCGGGACGCCGGTGACGGTCATCGGCGAGGTGGTGGAGGCCGACCGGGGCCTGTCCCTGGTCAGAGAAGACGGCCGGTCCACTCCCTTGCCCCACGGTTATCGCCATTTTTAAGCCGCCCGATCCGGTCGGCCTCTCTTATGCCGTGCGCTGGCCCAGCAGGACCTCCCGCGCCTTCTCCGGCCACCGCGGGTCGGCCAGCAGGGCGCGGCCGATCCCCACCAGGTCCGCCTTCCCTTCGCGGATGATCCGGTCGGCCAGCTCCGGCTCCGTGATGCCGCCGGTCACCAGCACCGGTACACTCACGACCGGCTTGATGGCCTCCGCCAGGGGGACGAAGTAGCCGGGCGGGGCCCCGGCCGGGCGCGAACCGCACAGGCCGCCGGAGACGTCCAGCACGTCCACGCCTGCCTCCACCAGCCGCGGAGCGGCAAAGCGCCCGTCTTCCACCGTCAGGCCGTCCGGCAGGCGGTCCGAAGCGCCGAAGCGGTAGAAGACGGGGTAGTCCGGCCCCACCGCCTGCCGCACCGCAGCCACCACCTCCAGCGGAAAGCGCAGCCTGTTCTCCCGCGTTCCCCCGTACTCGTCGGTGCGCCGGTTGGTCAGGGGGGAGAAGAACTGGTTCAAAAGATAGCCGTGG
>JASBVW010000213.1 GCA_029961005.1 Bacillota bacterium | reverse complement strand
CCTCCCCGACTTCTGCCAGCGCCTGCGCGCAGCGGGGGTGGAGGTGCGGGGATGCCCCCGGGTCAAGGCGCTGGTTCCCTGGGTGCGGGAGGCGGTAGAGGAAGACTGGGGCACGGAATACCTGGACCTCATCCTCTCCATTAAGGTGGTGGCGGACTTTGCGGAGGCGGTGGAGCACATCCGCCGCTACGGGAGCGGACACTCTGAGGCCATCGTCACGGAGAATTATCGGGCGGCCTGCCGTTTTGTGGAGGAGGTGGACGCCTCGGCGGTCTTCGTCAACGCCTCCACCCGGTTTAACGACGGAGGAGAGCTGGGACTGGGGGCCGAGATCGGCATCAGCACCCAAAAGCTGCACGCTCGGGGGCCCATGGGGGTGCGGGAGTTGACTACCACCAAGTTCGTCGTGCTCGGACAGGGTCAGGTGCGGAGATGAGGGCCGAGGGCGGGCGGAGCGGCAAAAGGCGCCAAAGGATCGGGGTCATGGGGGGGACCTTCGATCCCATCCATTACGGGCATCTGGTCACGGCGGAGGCGGCCCGCCATGAATTCCGGCTGGAGCAGGTCATCTTTGTCCCCTCCGGGCGTCCGCCCCACAAGCGGCCGGAGGAGATTACGGATGCCAAGCATCGCTACACCATGACGGTGCTGGCCACCCTCACCAACCCCCACTTCGACGTTTCGCGCGTGGACATAGACCGGCCGGGCGTGACCTACACCATCGACACCATCTCCGACCTGCGCGCCCTCTACGGGCCGGAAGCAGAGCTGTACTTCATTACCGGGGCGGATGCCCTGCTGGAGATCGTCTCCTGGAAAGATGCCGAGAGGCTGGTGTCCATGTGCCAGTTTATCGGGGCCACCCGCCCGGGCTATTCTCTGGACCAGTTGGAGCAAAATCTGGGCCCCCTCTACCGCCGGTACCGCCGCTCTTTTCATTTCCTGGAGGTGCCGGCTTTGGCCATCTCTTCCACCGAGATCAGGAGGCGAGTGCGCACGGGGAGCCCCATTCGTTATCTGGTGCCGGAGACGGTGGCGTTTTATATCGCCAAGAATCGCCTCTATTTGGAAGGGAACTGAGCTCATGCCGAGTGAAGAAGTTTGGTCGGCCCTGCGCCGGCGCATGCTCCCCCGGCGTTTCCAGCACGCCAGGAGGGTGGCCGAGGCGGCGGGAGAACTGGCGCTGCGCTTTGGGGCCAACAAGGAGAAGGCGGAGTTGGCGGGGGCTCTGCACGACCTGGCCCGAGACGAGCCGCCGGCGCTTCTCTTGCAAAAGGCAGAGGCCTTTGGTATAGTTATTGATGAAATTTCCCGACTGGAGCCGGTTCTCTTGCACGGCCCGGTGGGGGCGGAAGAAGCCCGGCGTGAGCTGGGGGTCGCGGACGAAGAGGTGCTGCGGGCCATTCGCCTCCACACCACGGGCGGCCCGGAGATGACGAGGCTGGACGAGGTCGTCTTCCTGGCTGATTACATAGAGCCGGGGCGCCGCTTTCCGGGGGCGGTAGAGTTGCGCCGCCTGGTGGCGGCGGGAGCCCTGGAGGCTGCTTTATGGGAGGCAGCCCGGCTTACTCTGCAGTACGTACTGGGGGAAGGGCGGCCCTTGCATCCGGCGACGGCCGAGGTGTACAACGCCTACCTTTTGCGCCGGCGGGGAGCAGGTGAATGAGGTACAGGTGATTATTGGTGGGTAAACATGCGTGGCGGCCGGGGAGGGAGAGGCCTTCCCGGTTGGAGTGGGAAAAAGGGCAGGCCGCAACGCCTCCGCCGCGGAGGCGAAAGGGCCTGTTTTCGTTCTTTCTGGCAACTTTACTGGTGGTTTTGGTGGTCGGTTCCGCTCTTTACACCTATCGCCTCTTCCGGCCCACCCCGGCGCCGAAAGAGGGACCGGCGCGCCCGGCGCGGGAGAACTTTCTCCTGTTGGGCATTGATCGGGGCGAGCAGGGCTATCGCAGCGACACCATCATCCTGGTGAGCGTCGACCTGCCAGCCAAAAAACTGAAGGTCCTCTCTATCCCGCGCGACACTCAAGTCACCCTCCCCGGCCATAGAGGGTGGCACAAGCTCAACGCCGCTTACGCCCTGGGCGGGCCTGAACTGGCGGTGCGGGCGGTGGAGGAGTTAGTAGGCGTACCGATCGATCATTACGCCCTGACCAGTTTTGAGGGCTTCGCCCGGGCCATCGATCTTTTGGGCGGTGTAGTGGTGGACGTGGAGAAGCCCATGCACTACGACGACTTTGCCGGGAACCTCCACATCCACCTGGAGCCGGGGCGGCAACTTTTGAACGGGTGGGAGGCCCTGGGCTACGTGCGCTACCGGGGCGACGGCTGGGGGGATATTACGGCTGTGGATCCCACCGCCGGCCAGTACGAGGGGAGGATTACCCGGCAGCAGAAGTTCCTGCGGGCGGTGGTGGATCAGCTGCTGCAGCCGGGCGTGATCTTTCGCCTGCCGCGCCTCCTGGCGGAGCTAAGCCGCTCGGTCAGGACCGACCTTACCCCCGGCGAGATGCTGCGCTATGCCCTGGCCCTCCGGGAGCTGAAGGAGATGTCGGTCGAGGCCGAGGTCGTTCCGGGGAGCGGCCAGGTCATTGACGGGGTGAGCTACTGGGTGCCGGACCGGCCGGCCCTGGCGCAGGTGGTAGCGCGGCTCTTCGGTCGGGGGAGTGAGCCGGCGGCGCCGGGTGGTCTCACTGCCGCGGCTCCCTCCGCTGCAGCGGGCGCTGAGCCGGTAAGGGAGGCGGAGGGTCCGAAGGTAGAGGTCCTGAACGGTTGCGGCGTACAAGGCTTGGCGGCCCGGGCCGCTCAGGCTTTGAGCAGGGAAGGCTTTCAGGTGGTGCGGACAGGGAATGCCCAGCGCTCCGATTATGGCCGCAGCCAGATTATCATCCGCACCGAGCGCCCGGTTTACCTGGAAAAGCTGAGTGCGCTCATTAGAGATCCTGCTTTCTCGTGGGAACTGGATCCAGCCAGCGACGTGGACTTAACCATTATCTTAAGTGCCCAAAGTGGGTTTTAGGGCGTTGAGGAGGGACACGTTGGACGCTCAGCAGATTGCCCGCCTGGCAGCGGCGGCGGCCGAGGAGAAGAAGGCCATCGACGTGCTGATCCTGGACGTAAGCCAGCTCACGGTGATCACCGACTATTTTGTCATCGCCAGCGGCACCACTGCCACCCAGGTCCAGGCGGTGGCGGAGGCAGTGGAAGAGAAGCTGAAAGCAGAAGGAATCAGGCCCCTCCGCCGCGACGGGACGCCGGGAGGCCAGTGGCTGGTCCTGGATTACGGCGGGGTGATGGTCCACATTCTCCAGGAGGAGCAGCGGGACTACTACGACCTGGAGGGGCTGTGGTACGAGGCCCCTCGCCTCAAATGAGCACCCTTGTATTGACATCTTTTGCTCCTATGGCTTATAATAAGTGGTGCTGCTACAGT